>QILX01000091.1 GCA_003232175.1 Hyphomicrobiales bacterium
TGATCTACGGCTTTACCGGGACCACGGGTTTTGCCGGTATCGCCAGTACTCTTTCGGGGGGTGATGCCTCCCTGGGGATCATTTTCGGCCTGGTGTTCATTTCCGCCGGCCTGATTTTCAAGATTTCCGGGTTCCCGTTTCATATGTGGACACCGGATGTTTACGAAGGCGCGCCAACACCGGTCACCGCCTTTTTTGCCATGGCGCCCAAGATCGCCGCCATGGCGCTGATCATCCGGCTTCTGGTGCAGGGGTTTGGCGACATTGTTAGCGATTGGCAGCAGATCATCGTCTTTGTCTCGATCGGCTCGATGGTGCTTGGCGCGTTTGCCGCCATTGGCCAGACGAACATCAAGCGGCTTTTGGCCTATAGCTCAATCGGTAATATGGGCTTTGCTCTGGTTGGGCTTGCCGCGGGAACCGAGGGCGGGGTTTCCGCCGTCGTGATCTATATGTCGATTTACCTGATCATGACCGCCGGCACATTCGCCGCTGTGCTATCCATGCGTCGGGGCGGCGTTTATCTTGAGGACATCTCCGAGCTTTCTGGCCTTTCCCGTACCAGCCCCGGTACCGCCTTCTTCCTTGGCGTGATGATGTTTTCCATGGCCGGCATTCCGCCGCTGGCCGGATTTTTCGCAAAATTCTATGTCTTTCTTGCCGCCGTTGAAGCGGGGCTCTTTCCCCTGGCGGTTATTGGCGTTCTGGCCAGCGTCATCGGCGCGTATTACTATTTGCGCATCGTCAAGATCATGTATTTCGATGAACCTGCCGAAAGTTTTGAACCGGTATTGCCAAGTCTGGGTTTGATACTGGCCGTATCGGGTATTCTGGTGCTCGGCTTTGTTGCCTACCCTTCGCCGCTTCTGGCGGTCGCTGACGCAGCGGCAAAGTCGCTTTTCTGACCGTGCCGGCCAGTGCGTCCGGAACCGTGCCGGAAATCTTTCGTTATGCCGAGCTTGACTCAACAAATGCCGAAGCTTTGCGTCAGGCAAAAAGAGGCCAGGTGGCGGCATGGTTTCTGGCCGAAAGCCAAGTTCAGGGCCGCGGACGGCACGGGCGCCAATGGTCGTCCCGCCCGGGCGGGCTATTTGCGACCCATCTGCTGGTCCTTGACCTGCCGGTGCGGACTCTTGTGGCGCTGACATTTGTCGCTGGAATTGCGGTCCATCAAACAGCTGCGGCCCATGTGCCTGCCAGTATCCGCCCGGACCTTTTGCTCAAATGGCCCAACGACTTGTTGGCGGGCGGTGCAAAACTTGCCGGAATACTGATCCAGACCGAACCGCTTTCAGCTGGAAAAACCGCCATTGCCATCGGTGTGGGGCTCAATGTCGCAAATGACGTAAAGACCACCTCAGGCCAAGCGGCATCTCTGGCGCAACTTGGTGGCTCAAGGTCCGTAAATTCGGTGTTCTCAACTCTTGCCGCAGCCATGACCGAGCAGATTTCGCTGTGGAATGAGGGGCAAGGGTTGTCCGCGGTCCTTGCGGCCTGGCAGGACCGGGCGATGATAAAAGGAACCGCGACACAAGTACGATTGCCCCAAGGAACAATCAAGGGTACCTATGCCGGACTTGACGCCTCCGGCGGGCTGCTCTTGCGCCTTGATGAAGGCCTGATGCGAACCATACACGCCGGGGATATTGTAATTTCGCCGCCGCAAACTGAAGCAGGAGCCCATCCATGAACGCCAGGAGCAACCCCGGCGAACTCGTTTACGCCCCCTTGGGTGGCGCCGGCGAAATCGGCATGAACCTTTACCTTTACGGCACCGGGCCGGAAAAAAGCCGCGAGTGGATCATTGTCGATATCGGTATCGGCTTTACCGGCGGCCGGCTTCCCGGCGTCGATATCGTGCTCCCCGACACCTCCCATATCGAGGCCCTGGGGCCAGCGGTGAAAGCCATTGTCCTGACCCATGCCCATGAGGACCACTACGGCGCGGTCGCCGAATTGTGGCGGCGCCTGAACCTGCCGGTCTATGCAACGCCCTTTACCGCCGAATTGCTGAAGGGCAAGCTTTACGAACATGGGCTCGAGGACAAAGTGCCACTCAACGTTCTTGGCCTTGGGTCACCGTTTGAAATCGGCGGATTTGAGTTGGAATTCGTCACCATGACCCATTCCATACCCGAGCCCAGCGGCCTCATAATCCGCACCGCCGCCGGCACGGTGTTCCATACCGGGGATTGGAAAATTGACGACGAGCCGGTCATCAGCCCCAACACCGACCTCGACAAACTGAAGGCGCTTGGCGATGCCGGTTGCGACGCCATGATCTGTGATTCGACCAATGTTTTCCGCGATGGTGTATCGGCGTCTGAATCCGAGGTGGCCCGGTCCCTGGCCAAACTTATCAAATCAGCGAAGAACCGCGTGGCGGTGACGACGTTTTCATCCAATGTCGGTCGCATTGTCTCGCTGATCCGGGCCGGGCAGGAAGCGGGTCGCGATATCGTCCTTGCCGGGCGCGCCCTGCACCGTATCACCGCCGCAGCCGAAGCCACCGGGTATCTGGACAGTACCGGCAAGCTTCTTGATGCGCGCGATTTTGACGATGTTCCGCGTCACAGATGCCTTGCCATCGTCACCGGCAGCCAGGGTGAGCCCCGAGCCGCCCTGACGCGCATTGCCGGTGGGACACACCCCAATATCCGCCTTGAACCCGGCGATCTGGTCATCTACTCGTCGAAGAATATTCCCGGCAACGAGCTGGCTATCGCCCAGGTTGAAAACCAGTTGGCGGAAATGGGTATCGAAATCGTCAATTCGGACCGCCATCTGGTTCATGTCACCGGCCACCCGCGCCGGGGCGAACTTGAAACCATGTACGGGCTGGTAAAACCAAAACTCGCCGTTCCGATGCACGGCGAATACCGCCATCTGGTGGCCCATGCCGCCCTGGCGAAGGACTTAGGTGTGCCCCAGACCCTGGTGGTCCCAAATGGCTCCCTGGCCCAGCTGGCGCCGGGGCCGGGTAAGGTTATCGGCGAGGTGCCTTCGGGGCGGCTGTTGCGCGATGGTGATCTGCTGGTTCCTGAAGCTGACCCTGCGGTGCGCGAACGCCGCAACCTTTCCTTCGCCGGCGCGGTGTTCATTTCTCTGGTCCTGGACCAGAGCAGCGGTAATCTTGCCAGCGATACCGAAATTCATTTGCTTGGCATCCCCGAGCCCAGTGATTACGGACCTGATCTGGACGAGCTGGTAGACAACGCCATTGACCGCGCCTTGAAAAAACTACCCAAGGACCGGCGGCGGGATCCAGATCACGTGGCCGAAATGGTCCGGCGTGCTGTTCGCGGGGCGTTGCGACAGGCCTGGGGCAAAAAACCGGAAACCCGTGTCGCCGTCGCCCATGTGAATGTGCGTAAATAGTGGCCGACAGATGATTGGCAAACTCAATCACATTGCGATCGCTGTGCCCGATCTTGAGGCCGCAGCCACGATCTACCGCGACATGCTTGGCGCCAGGGTCACCACCCCCAAAGCGTTGCCGGAACATGGGGTGTCTATCGTATTTGTTGGACTGCCCAATACCAAAATCGAATTAATGGAGCCCCTGGGCGATGGATCGCCGATATCGGGGTTTTTGAAGAAATCACCTTCTGGCGGTGTCCACCATGTATGTTATGAAGTGGATGATATCGTGGCCGCGCGTGACCGGCTGGTATCTGGCGGCGCAAGAGTGCTGGGCGATGGCGAACCACGCCCCGGGGCCCATGGTAAGCCGGTCCTATTCCTTCACCCTAGTGACTTCTGCGGCACTCTGATCGAATTGGAACAGGCATGAATTTCGGCGCGGGATTTGCGATTTATTTTATCATGTGGTGGCTGTCGCTGCTGATGGTGCTGCCGTTCGGGATCCGGACCCAGGAGGAAAGCGGCAGTGTGGAGCAAGGCACGGTGGCCAGTGCACCAGCTAAGCCGATGATCCGCCGAAAGCTCGCAGCGACAACGCTATTGGCGGCCGCCTTTTTTACAGCATACTACTTTGTGTGGATCAATGACCTGGTTACGCTTGATGATTTCCCCTTTTTCGATCCACCGAGCGCATTACGAAAATCCTGATCGGCGCACCTGGAATATCAATAAGCCAGTTTTGGAAACCAGTCCTGGCGGCCTTCCGGCGTAAGGTCGAGCAGATGCCAGATCGGCCAAAGCTGGTCGACATGATGGGGGTGGCAGTCGCGTTTCACATAGAATAGTTCCGACCCCCAGAAATGTCGGATACCCTCGGCTGATTTTACGAAAACATTCGCCATCGGAATCTGACTGCCATCTGGTTTTTCGGCAAAATAGTCCTGGTTGTAGGTGTTCCCATGAGAGGAAACGAAACGCATGTGGCCCCACCCGCTTGATGAGACATGGTCGGCAAGCCGGGAAGCGGGCGATTTTGCAACCAGAACCAACCCCATGCGATCATTAATATGTCTAGTGATATTGCTAAAGCCATCGGCTATCGACGTACAAGCCGGGCAGGCATTTTCCATGTCGTCGGAATACATGTAACTGTATAAAAGCAGGGTCGATTTGCCTTTGGGAAACAGTGCCGACAACAAAACTTCGGATACACGCCCATCAACACTCTCCTCAAAGACATATTCCTTGGCCAGCAACCCGCCTTGCGGTAGCGCGCGGCGGAGGCGGGCGACGTCTTGCACCTTTTTATCAAGTTCCAATTCGGCGGCGAGCAGGTGATTGCGAGCAGTGCGGTAGCCAGAGGATTCGCCGGGGTAGGATTTTTCGTGAAGCTGTTCTGACATGTTCGC
>QILX01000014.1 GCA_003232175.1 Hyphomicrobiales bacterium
CCACGCCAACCTCAAACAGCTAGATAATATCAGAACTGCGGAATTGGCCCTGTTTGTCCACGTTGAACAATCAGGGCCGAGCCGCGAACCCCAACACATTCAAAAATTTATCTAAGGAAGTTGACCAGCGTCAATCTGGACAAGATTGATGTCGCTTCGAAACTTGCCTGAAGATGGGTCTGAAGTGCCAGGATTTTGGCACCGACTTCATTCAGATCAACCCCTTCGGTTTCATCAAGTGTCGACCGCGTTAACGAAACCGCGGTTTTGTGGCGCACCTCAGTAGCCTCCAGAACCTGCTGTTTGAGCGCAACTTCGGTCGCGATCTCGCGCACACTTGCCTGGCCGCCGCTGGTCAGAAACCCCGGGACCAACCGCTCCTTGATCTGAATATCGCAACGCATCGGTTTCCACCGCGGCATCAAATTTCAAAACCGATAAAATAGCGGAAAATTTCAACCCGTCTCTGAGCGCGGCTTCGTTGGCACGTAGACCGTATTTTAAGGTGTATCCATCATCGATACGAGCCGAAACCGCATTCCTGGGGTTGGCGGTTTCGATCTCACCAGTATACCAGAATACCGTATCCGACGCTGTGCCATCCACCAGTGCCGTGGCGCTCTCAAAGGGCGGCCCATCAACCCGCTGAGGCGGTGTTGCGCTGTCAAATTCGAAGAATTCCGTCCCCGCCTGACTGGCAGATGCCGCCGAAACCGAAGTGGCCACCAGAGTTGTGACCTGAGCGGCAACAGCTGCGCGAAAATTGTCTCCAGTTTCGGTTGCATTGGCTCCGATGAGAAACTGGGCTTCTGCTGGTGGGTTGGTGGTGGTTGCGGTAAGTGCGAGGGTTTCAGTTGTTCCGTCCGGCAAATCAAATGTGTAGGTGATGCTTTGGCCCGCAAGTGGCGGCGTCGAAGAGAACGTCACGCCGATGGATGTCGGAGATCCTGTTGGCCCGGCAATGGCAGTGCCGGTCAGTTCTGACGTCACGGCATTGAGTTTGAGGCCGAAGGGGTGGCCGGCGCTGTCTTCGGTAATGGTCACGGCCCCAGAGCTGGCCGCCGGTATGTCCAGCCGACCAAATCCGTTTGAACCGGTATCAGCCAGCAGCCGTTCGGCGATCAGGGTTCCCAAACCGTCCCTGGCACCCTCGCCATCGAGAATGGTATCAATGCCGACAACCGGAACCTTATTGCTATCCTTGCCAGCGAACAAATAGGTCTCGTTGACATTGCTGTTGAGCAGGGCAACAATTTCCTGAGCCTTTTCCTGGGCGCCATATTGCGCCAGGGTCTGACCGTTTGCACCAACATCGTAGGCCGTCAGTGACAGCGATGAGCGCGTTTCGGCCAGCAATGTATCCATGCGCGTCAACGATTGCTGGGCAACCTCCAAACGCAGCGAGACCGTCTGAATGGTGCGCTGATACCCCTGAATCTGCGATATCTGGCTGCGTAGATCAAGCGCCAGCGTCCGATCAGATCCAAGATCGGCATAACTTTGAGCTTTACGCCCCGTACCAAGTTGGATTTGCAGATTCCCAAGCTCGGCGCTGAGGTTTGAAACCGATGAAGGGAGCGCGCTGGGCCTGCCGACCCCAAAAACCGAAACCATCTTAAATCCTCAATAGAACTTGCATCAGCTCCTGCACCACCGAGATCACTCGGGCACTGGCGGCAAAAGAGTTTTGCAGAACAATCAGATTGGCAATTTCCTCATCGACATTGACGCCGCTGACCTCCTGCATGCGATTTTCAAGCGCCCTGGTCAGGGTGCCCTGGCTACTGTTGATGCGGGCCGCATCTTCGGCCTGGGCGGCCTGGGAGGCAATGAACCGCAAGGTGAAATCGCCGATGGATTCTGTGACCGGAGACCCCACCGAGCCCAATCCGGTCGCAGCCGAATACGTCGTCGTTCCATCCACCAATCGCGAGAGAAGTTCGGTCGGCCGGGTCGCATCGCCCGGAGCCGTCGGCGGGCTGGTCGAAAATATGACAAGGCTGGACTGGTCAGCAATGACGCTAGGATTTACGGTAATCCGCGCCGCGTAACCAAGCCGCTGATTGCTATCGATGGACGCAGTAAAGGGAGTTCCCCCCGCGCCATCGGTAAATAGCGGCAGCGCCAGCCCGCCATCAACCAGGGCAGTCGCGGTATTTGTAGATGTCACAGAAGCAATATCAACAGCTGCGGTGGCACCGTCATCAAGAATGCGGATTGTACTTCCCGACGGGTTGGTCACCGTAAATCCAGTCCCCAGTGCGGTTTGGATATCAGCAGCCGCGGACGCCAGGCCGCTCGAAAAATCAATTCCGAAAACTGTGTCGTTTGGATTTGCCGTGACGGTGTCGTCCAAGGGTAGAACCGTGGCATCGTCCACCCGGATCAGCGTCACTGTCTGTTCGGTTCCCGGCGGCGTCACCGTGAACGTTACCGAAACCGGGTTGCCGGTTAATAGAGCGCTGACATCAAGGTCAAAGCCGTCCTGGGCGCCAACACTCACAGCACTCCCCGGCACCTCGATTGACGACAGGGCCTGGGCGAGAGCGGCGGCGATTTCGTCGAGCTGGGCCTGGGTTTTGACAAACACATCATCGCGCAATTGCCGGTAGGCACCGATCTTGCCGCCCTTGATGCCGTTTCCGGTAAAAAGGTCAATCGTTCCGCCATTGCCGTTGTTAAGAATTATAGTACCCAGGGTTCGTATGGCGGGATCGTTGTCGTAGACCGATTGCGGTGTCACCGCCGGTCGGCTGTCAAAAGAGAGGGATTGAGTGAAACCGCCGTCAACCAGCAGATGCCCCGACGAGGTAAAAACCCGTGCCTGCCCTGAACCCGTGGTCTGCACATTGAGTTCCAGATATTGCGACATCTCGGTGATGATCTGGTCCCGCTGGTCAAGCAGTGCTTGCGAACCTGAGGATATCGGCGCGCTAACACCAATTTTCTTGTTTACGCTGGCGAGTTCAGCGATCAGGCGGTTGACCGAGTTTACCGACCGCTCAATGCCGTTTTCGGCCTCCCCCCTGAAATCCTGGATTTTTGTTGATAGCGAATTGAGCTGGTTGGCCAGCGAGGTTGCCAGATTCATAACACTGGTTCTGGCCTCCACAGCATTCGGTGAATCCGATAGAGAGCGCAACGCATCAACAAAATTATTGTAGGTATTATCGATTGAGCCAGACTCTCCGGGAATACCCAGCATCTGGTCAAGACGTCCAAGGAGATCCGCTTTGACCAGCGATGCGCCTTCGGCGGTAATTTCACCACGCAGCTGGCGCTGCAGCAATTCATCGATATCGCGGGTGATATCGGCGATGCTGACACCAGCGGACCGCGAACCTGAAACCAGGTTTTCGGTCCGCACGGTTTTTTGGGTGTACCCTTGTGTGCCGGCATTGGAAACATTTTCCGAAACCACGCCGATCGAAGTCTGAGTCGCCGACATACCGCTGATGGCGTTGTAGAGCGCCGCTGATAAACCCATGTTTTCCCCTTTCTTCTCCGACCCGCCCATTCAGGCCGGAATATTGCCGGTCAGCGCTTCATATTCAGGACTTCCTGGATCATCTGGTCCGCAGTGGTGACAATTCGGGTACCCGCCGCGTAGGCCTGCTGGGTTATGATCAGTTTGGAAAACTCAGATGCGATATCAGAGTTCGCGCCCTCGAGACGGCTGGCCAGAATCGAGCCCTGAGCGCCAAGGATCGCCGTGCCCGAATCCCGTGTCTCTCCGAACGCCCCGCCATCGAGCTTCTTCAGCGCACCATCGGCGTTGAAGCTCGCCAGGGTCACTTCGAAGAGCTCCAGGGTTTCACCATTGGTGTAGGAGCCGACAATACGTCCCGATTCCGACACGACCACACCGGCAAGTTCTCCTGAGGCGTACCCGTTCTGCTCAAGCTCGTTGACCTTGGCAACTCCGTTGGGATCGGCAAAACTCGTGACCGAATTTGAGCCGTGATCGAGAGTGATACTGCCCAGATTATTACCGCTGACGGTGAGAGCGGTTATCGTTGTTGTGTTAATTGCCGGGCTAAGATTGCCCGAAGCGTTAAAGACATAGTCGGTACCGACATTCCTCCAGGCCACCGTTGCGCCGGCCGCACTTGGGTCGGTCTGATAAAAAAGGTTCCACGTATCGGAGGAAATTTTGCCCCAGCGGAACTGGACATTTACCGGTGACCCAACGGCATCGAACGCGGTCACGGCACCGCCGGCGATGGTCCGGTTGATAAAGACGGTATTCTCGGTGCCGTTCACTGTGCCGGCACCACCGGTAGTCGGGTCTATGGTAAAATCAGCTGCCAGAAGTTTTTCACTGTCCGTGACATCGGGGTCGGAATTGGCGGTGAGCGGATAACTCGCCAGATTGGCCTTATAGTCAATCGACGTGGTAATTCGCGCTGGCAGAAAATCATTGGTCACCTCGACGATGGTGGGAGAACCACCGGAGGGGTTTCCGGTCAAGGGATCAATGGCGAGCCCCTTGAGATAATAACCGCTGGAATTGACCAGAAAGCCGTTGCGGTCGAGTTCAAAGTCACCGCGTCTGGTATATTGGTTGATATTGGTGAAGAGCGGATTTCCGTCCGCCTCACCTGAACTTTCTTCGACGATGAAATAACCATCGCCATTGATGGCCATGTGGGTCGCAACATCAGAAGGCTTGATATCACCGCCAATTGTGTTGGTGGCCCGGCTGAGGCCCTGCACCGACCCGCCGCGCTGCCGCCGGGGCTGGCTGTCGAAAACCAGATCCGCGAAAACCGTTTCGGTTCGCTTGAAACCGGTGGTCTGCGAGTTGGCAATATTGTCCGAGATATGTTCCAACGCAAAAGCTTGCGCATTAATGCCAGAAATGGCCGTCGTCATTGCACCGAAAATACCCATATTGAACCTCCGAGACTGCCGGTACCGCCCGCCAAATCGGGGGGAACGCGGAAAGGGTCGGGTTACAAATGCAAAGCAAGTGCCAATAGCAAATTGTGGTAAATCAAAGGTTTAAATCGGGCCGTTTGGGGGCGAAAATGAGCGCTAGGGAACAATTTGCCGCCCCCGCCTCGTCAGCCTTTAAAGGCAGACTAAAACAGCAATACCGCCGGTAGCCATTTTCTTGCCCATATCGAACAGGTGTTGCCTGGTGTTGCAGAAAAAATAGGCGACATCCCATATGCCGGTCGAAGGGTCGACAGCGGTTGCCGATATGCCCGCCGCATCGCCCCCCGCGCTAAGAAGTGCTGGCTTCATGATTTGCGGGAAATCACTGCCATAGTGATTGTAGTGAAACGTCGACCGATTATCGGGCTCCGGCATCGCTTGGGATCTGAACATGATCTTTGGCGCCGGCACGGTGATCTGTACGATGCCATGAGGTCCGGCAATGCGCATCAGTTCCGCCATGCCGGCAAGGTCATTGGCCAGATGTTCGATCACGTGATTGGCGATAACCCAGCCATACCTGCCGTCGCTGCGATCAATTCGCATCAGGTTCAAATGGTTGTCCTTGCCGAATATGGAAAGCTCAAAGGACTTGAACCGTGTCCGGGGTGCGCCGGGATCCGGCGCAAACTGCAGACAGTCAGCGGTGCCAAGAAACCGATCCGGGATAGCATTGTAAATCAGGCGCAATACCCGATGTCGCTCAAGCGAGAGGCATTTCAGACAGCTTGGCGTCAATCCATCTCGGGTCATGCGACCGAAGGGCCCCGGCCCAAATTTCCGCCCGCCGCAAATCACACAAGGGTCTTGTTTGGCCATACCGGTCTCTCCTGACACATCTTACTGACACCCGAATTCGACCGTCGGGGGCCTCGCCTGCAAAGACATTTATACGACCGGAGCGAATAGACCCGAAAATTCGCAGACTTGTCACCGGCCCGGCTGAGTGCAGCCGGACCAGGACAGGCCTACATCATCGAAGCGAATTGTTTTTCCACCGCCTTGTGATCCTGCTTCCAGGCCGCATAAAGCTGGGTCGACATGGGATCGGGGAAAATATCCTCATCACCGGCGATGATGCCAGCGATTACTTTTTCTGCCACATGTTCCGGGCTGGTCTTGTCCATTTCCACCGCCGCGGTCATTTCGGTGTCGATGGCGCCCGGAAACACGCCGATAACAGCGACCCCCCTGCCTGATAAAGTGGCCCGCAGCGACTGGGTCATCGACCAGGCCGCGGCTTTTGAAGCATTGTAGACCGCCAGACCGGGCATGCTGGCCAGCGCCACCAATGTCAGGATATTGACGATCGATGACCGGTGCAAATGCCCGCGCCATCTCCAATTTCCCGGTAAAGTTCGTCGCAAAAGTTTTCGCGGTCGTTTCGCGGGAAGTTTCCAGGATATCGCCAAATTCGAGCACGCCGGCATTGTTGAATAAAAGTGTCGTATCGCCAGCCAGTTTGGCGGCGTCCGCAATCTCCTGGGGGTTGGTAACATCCAGGCGCACCGGAACAACGCGAGCGTCGGCGTGGC
>QILX01000214.1 GCA_003232175.1 Hyphomicrobiales bacterium
CATCGGGCATCCACTCCGCCGGCGCGCGGGACGGCATGCCAAAGGACACCGAGCTTGTCGCGCTGGTGAATGCCTCCGGCATACTGGTTTTTCGAATTTGCGATGCGTTTAAGCTGTCTGGGTCAATCTGGTCTTCGGTATCGATGAATATCCAGTTCGGCGGGTCGTAACAAAGCCGCGTTTCGCTGCGCACGGTTTTGTAGGTCAGAATGTCGAAACCAAGCCTTGCATAGGTGTCGATCCACCTGGAATTCAACAAAAGACCAGCGGCGATGCCCAGCCGGGAATTGACCGCAACGCCAAAAAAATCCTTTTTTGGCGTCGCCGGAACCGGCGGAAATTCCCCGTCATAGACCGGACCATTGGCATAGTTCCAGTCGTAGGTCTTTTCCAGATCATAGGTCATCTGCATAGCTGGTTTTTTCCTGCCGCCGCCGGGGCTGGCGCTTTCGGCTTTGAGGCCGGACAAGGAAGCGCGGTGCCATTTTCAACTGTTTAGTTGAAAATGGCAAGGTTTTAACTCCGGCACCTCAGGCCATGGGCTCCAGGCTGGCCCAGTCCGGCTGCGCCGCGGCGGCAAAGCCCGTGCAGGCAAGTGACCCAATTTTCAGTTTTCCATCCCTTATCCGCAGACAGACCGTATCGCCGACGCGGTGATACAGGTCGCCATGCGCGGCGAGGAAGGCCTCCTGCTCGGCCGCCGGGCAGCCGGCCATGCCACGCACATAATGGTGGCCGTTGCGCTCCACATGGGTGAGCCCGAGCAGATTGACCAGCGCCAGATCCTGCTGGACGGATAGCCCCGCCTGGGTGGTCAGATCTTCGGCGGAGAGGAAAAAACCGGCATCACCAGGGGCGCTCCAGGCATGGGCGCGGGCGAGGTTGATCAACGATCGATAGATGCCCTTGCAGGTCTTGCTGGACACTCCCCGATAACCCAGCGCCCGGGCCTGGGGAAAAGCGGTAAAATCAGCATCAGATTCATCGATGATCACCGGCCGTTTTGCCGCGAGCGCGGTTACGTCGGCGGTGGCGGCGGCCTGGCGGTGAATGGGCTGTTCTATGTAAAGGATCGAGGCGGTGAAACGCGCCAGCTCCGGCCTTGCCTCCATCGCCTCCCACAGGGCCAGCACACCATTCACGTCCCGATATTGCTCATTGCCATCCAGGCTTACAAAATATTCCGCGCCGCCGGCATCCAGAACCGCCGCGATATCGGTGAGCCGCGCCAGATCGGCATCTAGATCACCGCCGACCTTGACTTTGAAATAGCTCTGCCCATAGGCGCTGATCACCTCTTCAAGGGTTTCGGGCAGACCGTCATCGACCCTGTCGCCCGGGGCCTGATCGGCGTCGGTAATGGGATCGACGAGCCCGACGGTGTGGCGGGCATGGATGGTCTCGCCCGGTTTGAGCGCGGCGAGGAAACCGCCAAAATCAAAACCCGAGCTGACGGCAGCGAAATCCGTCGCCTCGATCCCGGCGATATTCCTCCCGATGGCATCGTAAAACGAGACCCCGGTGGCGCGGCACAGCCCGTCCAGCACCGCGCGATCAATGAGGGCCGGCCCGTAACTGGCGATCAGCGGGTTCAGCCCAAGATCGCCACACGCCGCGATCTGCGCTTTATAGGTCTGCGCGAAATGCCCAAAGGCGCTTTTCAGGACATCGCCTTGGCCATAGAGCCCGCAGGCGGTGCGCAGTGACAAACGCAGCTGCTCGACATTTTCATCGTTGGTGAGGTCGGGGTTCTTGTCGAACCACTTTGGCGCCAGCATTTCCGCCGCCATCCCCCAGGCCCCCTCCCCGGTTTCAAGCTCGACCCGCACTCGAGCAAAAACCTCCCGCGCCTCGGTCAGAGTGACGACACCGAAGCGAAACGGCAACCGCAAGGTCACGGCGCGCTCGAAAAGCTGAAAGTCCTTGATGGCGAGCTTGGGCGCGGTCATGGGGCAGTCTCCAATGCATCGATAAGTCCGCGAACATACCCCACAGCGCGGGCGGCGCTGGCGGGGCCGTCGGGGTGATAATCAAATGGTTCCATGGCGATATAGCCGTCATAGCCGGCACGGTCGAGGGCGCCGACAATAGGTACAAAATCCAGATCGCCCTGACCGGGCCCGCGGGAGTTGGGATCGTTGAACTGGACATGGGCGATGAGCCCGGTCGGCATCCAGCGCGCGATCAGATCGGCCACCGGCACCGCCTCGCCTCCCGCCGCCTTGGTATCGATCATGGTTTTGAAACCCGGCGCGCCAATCCCGGCCACCAGGTCCGCGGCCTCCTGAACCGTGTTGATAAAATTGGTTTCGGCGCGCCCCAGCGGCTCGATGCAATAGACCACCCCGGCGCCTTCCACCTCCCCCGCCACTGCCTGGAAACTTTCAATCGCCCGGGCCCGGGCATCCGCCGGATCATCGCCATCGGCGACACTGCGCTGGGCCGGAGAGCCATGCACCAGATAGTCCACTCCAAGTTCAGCGCTGATGCCGACCAGCCGGCGCATGATCTCGACCGTGCGTTGGCGCTGTCCCGCATCGGGGCCGTTCAGGCTCAGGCCGTCGGGCGCGACCAGCAGCCAGTGCAGTCCGCAGATTCTTATTCCGGCATCGGCGGCGGCGCGGCGCAATTTTACGCAAGCCTTGGCGTCGATATCCTCTGGGCTCGCCGCCAAGGTGAACGGGGCAACCTCCAGTGCCTCGTAACCCAGGCTCGCGGCAAAGACACATTGCTCGGCAAAGTCCATGTCGCGGATAACTTCATTGCAAAGGGCAAGTTTCATGAGCCAGCCTCCAGGGGTATACGGGCACCGGTTTGAGAAGAGCGCTCAATCGCTGCGCACAATACCGCCATCTCCAGCGCCGCCTCGGCCACCGGCACCGGCGAGACGGTATCGTTCTCGATGGCGTCCAGAAATGCCGCGAAACCTTGGGCCATCACATCGCCCCAATCGCACGCCTGCTCCGTCCGCCGGGACACCTCACCAAATTCAGGCGACCAGATGCCGTCCCGCGCCTCAAAGCGCGCCCTGCGGTGCAAAAGCGTGCCGGCATGGTAATCCACTTCGGCGGCGCCAAGGCTGCCGACAAGGGTAAGGGTATGAGTGGTGATCGCGCCGGGTACAACCGTGTCGGGATGGTGCCCGACCCCGGTGCGGCCCGCCTCGATGCGCGCCACCACGCCGCCGGGATAGCGCAGGCCGATGAGGGCAAGTCCCGCCGCGCCGCAGCCCAGATCATCACGCAATTCCGCAAATACACTTTGCGGCGGCGTGCCCAGCAACCAGCGGGCCAGATCGAGAAAACGTACCGCGTCATTGGTCAAAACCCCGCTATCAGCGCGCAGGCGTTTAAACCCTGAATATTGCGCCGCCAGATAGACCGGTTTGCCCAGCACGCCATCGGTCATCAGTTTTTTCATCGCCATCGACAGGGGATGAAAACGTAATTGATACCCGATCTGCACCTTGGTGCCGGCCTTGCGGGCGCAATCCACCAGCTCGCGCGCCTGCGCCACCGTTGCCGTTGCCGGTTTTTCCAGCAAAACATGGCGGCCCGCGTCAAGAGCGGCAAGCGCCACCGGCAAATGCACCGGGAGTGGAACAACGATATCCACGATATCAACATGGTCGAGCATCGCCTTGAAATCGCTGGTAATATTTCTCTGGTTCACACCGCACCCCCGCGCCCGCGCCTGCGCCTCGGGGTCGGGGTCGGCGACATAAAGATGCGCGCCAAGGCCCAGCGCCTGCCAGGCCGATATATGGGCAGGACCGAAGTTCCCGCAACCGACCTGCAACACCTTGACCGCGCGCGACTTGGCCGGATGACCTGCCATCAGTCAGGCCCTTTGGCGCCGGTTCTGGGGATCACGAGTCCTGCCAACCGGCCAAGCAGCCGACGGGCGGCGGGGACGGAATATAGGATAACGATTGCGCAGGCAATCCAGATAACAGCGCTGATTGGTCGGGTGAAAAACGGCGTAAGGTCGCCATCGGATAACACCAGCCCCCGGCGCAGGCTCTTGTCCAGAATATCGCCCAGCACCAGGCCGAGCACCAAAGGCGCCATGGGGTAATCCATGCGCCGCATGGCATAACCGACCACGCCGAAAAACAGCATCACCCAGATATCGAAAACCCGCGCCGCGATGGCAAAGGCGCCGATGGTGCATAGAACAAAAATGATCGGCATCAGCCGCTCGCGGGAAACCCGGAGCACCAACAAAAGCGGCCGTGTCAGCAGGAAGCCGTAAAAAAGAATGGCGATGGAGGCGTAAAAGATCATCGCCACCACCTCGAAGATAAAGCCCGGGGATTCGATCATGATCAGCGGGCCGGGGCGGATGCCGTGGATGAACATCGCCGCCAGCAGCACCGCCGCAGGCGCTGATCCGGGCACCGCCAGGGTCAGGACAGGAATGATGGCGCCCGGAACGGCAGCGCTGTTGCCGGTTTCCGCCGCCATCAGCCCCTCGATGGAGCCCTTGCCGTATAGCTCTTTCTCCTTGCTGGCGCGCCTGGACGCGGCATAGGACGCCCAGGCGCCCATATCCTCACCCACCCCGGGCACGATGCCCATGACCGTGCCGATGACCCCTGACCGGATTATGGTGCGCCAATAGCGCAGGACCTGCCCGATTTTGGGTATGACCGATCCGACCTTGCTTTTGATCACCTCATGGGACGGATTGGTCATGACAATGAGGATTTCAGCAAAACCAAAGGCCCCGATCAACGCCGGCAGCAGCCCAAGCCCACCCGCCAGCTGGAGGTAGTCGAAGGTGAAGCGCTGATAGGCGTGAATACCCTCCTGGCCCACCATGGCCGCCATCAACCCCAAAATGCCGGCAATCCAGCCCTTGAGCGGATCGTTGAACGACGTCAGCTGGCCGGAAATCAGAATCCCGAACGCCGCCAGCCAGAAAAACTCAAATGCTCCGAATTTCAAGGCGAATTCGGCCAGGGTCGGTGCGATGGTGGCGAGCAGCAACATGCCCACAATGGTGCCCAGCACCGAGCCCGAGGTGGCAATGCCCATGGCCCGGCCCGCCTCGCCGCGCCGCGCCAGGG
>QILX01000148.1 GCA_003232175.1 Hyphomicrobiales bacterium
TGACGGTGAAAATCAATCGCCTAGGTGATGATGTCAAATCCAAAGAGAATTGCGCAAGACCCTGCCGCAGCATAAGGTTTTGCGCCACGACCGAAAAGGGGGTTAAACAAAACCATGGCGACGATTTCGAAGAGCGAATTTCGCATTGCTGTTCTTCCTGGCGATGGAATTGGCCAGGAAGTTGTCAGCGCTGCTTTGCATCTTCTCGAAGTGCTGAGAGCCAAAATTCCGGGCATCGAACTGGATCTGGTTCCGCTTGAAGCCGGAGCGGCGCTGTATCGTGAGACCGGTACGGCGCTCGCCGACGAGACTTTGGCAACGATTGAAAAATGTGATGCGGTTTTTCTCGGCGCCATGGGGCTGCCTGATGTGCGGCGTCCAGATGGCCGGGAACTGGCGCCTCAGCTCGACTTGCGTTTCCATTTCAATCTTTATGCCGGTATCCGCCCCATACGCACGATACCCGGCGCACCTGTGCCCCTGGCCGACCCGCGTGCCAAGGACATAGATTTTGTCATCATCAGGGAATCGACCGAAGGGCTGTTTGCGGATTTGGATGGTGGCACCGTTATTGACGATGAACAGGGGCGTGACACACTCATCATCACCCGGGAGGTGTCGACCAAGCTGTTCAAAACCTCATTTGATCTGACTGCTCGGCGTAAACGGCAGGGTCGGCCGGGCCGCCTGACCTGCATTGACAAGGCCAACGTTCTTAAATCCATGGCGTTCTTCCGAAGTATTTTCGACGAATGCGCCCGCGACTATGCGGAAATTGATATCGGCTACGAATATGTTGATGCAGCAGCACTCAATTTTATCCGCAAACCCTGGGACTATGATGTTTGCGTAACAGAGAATATGTACGGAGATATCCTCTCCGATCTTGGCGCGGGGCTGATCGGCGGAATGGGCATGGCACCTTCTGCTGACATTGGCGACAACATGGCGGTTTTCCAGCCCGCTCATGGCAGCGCGCCGGATATCGTCGGCCAGGGCAAGGCCAATCCGGTGGCGACAATCCTCTCCCTGGCCATGATGCTTGAATGGCTGGGGGAACAAATCGGCAGTACGCCCTATCTGGACGGATCGCGGGCCATTTGTCAGGCTGTGGACGATGCTTTTCGTCCCGGGGCCCTGCGACCGGTCGAAATGGGCGGAACTCACGGTACTCAGGATATCACCAGCGCTGTCGTCCAAGCCCTAAAGGTACGTTAACGGAATTCTCTGCTTGTCTCGACGTCAATCGATGACAAAAATTAGGGCTTTCGGTCTGGGCAGACCAGCAATCACCGGATTGATGGTTTGCCACAGAATTTGTGCAGATGCCAGCTGGCTGTATTCGCAACCTGCTGCGAACCGCTCTCTCTCCGATTAACGGAACAATACAGGGAAAACGGCGAAATTTTGGGTTTTACTTAACTTTATAAAACTCACAGTACATTGTTATATATATGTTTTATGGAGTTTTCCTCACGACAACGAACAAAGAAATTTCCCAGGCATCAGAGAAATTTCGGTGCCAAACAGGGTGGCGCTCGCGAGTAACCGGGATAAGTATAATTTCCTGCCCAGTTTTCAAATCGTGGACACGCGATTGGCACTGATATTTGGCCTTCTACAACACCAAGAGACCGCGTTCATCGCTTAACCGGCAGACGCCCGATCAGGCTGGATTTACCTCCCCGCAGCCATTCCCGGCAGTAGCGCAAAATAGGCCGAAATCCACTTAATAACACTGTTGAACTGGTAAAAAAATCCGAGCCACTTCTGTGAAATCCGAAAAATTCAGGCGCCGACTGGATCATTGTTCATAAGCCTATCAACATGAATTGATCAAAACTCATCGCTGGGCGCAAATCATGATGCCAATGGAATTGTGGGACGAATTCTAATTGTGCTATATTACGCTCAACAAAAAATTGATCCGCCCCACAGCGAGGGCGATAAAAACTTAGGGAAGCGGGCGAAGACAGGGACGCCCGAGCAGGCGTGGCGATGCAAGCTTGGGGCTTGATGTGGGGAAGATGTTTTTTGCCACTTTTATTGGTGGCGTGGATTTCTGTGTCCGTTTCCGCGTATGCCGCGTCGGTGAACGCGGATGTGACAGTGCGCTTTACCACCGATACCGATGTTCGCCAGCTGGCCGAAAAATATCTTGGAAATGCTGATCTTTGGCCAGAAATTCTTAAAGCCTCCGGGGTGGCTCGAATTACTGATCTAGTGCCGGGCCAGCAAATCACCATACCTGTGGCCATAATAAGTATTGCCGACGAAACATTGGATAGCTCCGCGGAAGGCATCAGTCGGGCCAATATGGCCGGTGCGCAGATATTTGCCCCGGTTCAGATCTCCGCCGCTATCGATGATCGTGACAAGGCCTTGGTCAAAAAGATCGACGGCGCCTGGGAAGAAACTACTGCATTGGCTCGTAAATCATTTGCCCTGGCGAACGATGCGGCGGAAATTTCCCGGTCAAGCCGTGACCAATCCGCCCAGGCATTGCTGAGCGACCGCAACGGGACTGTCGAGGGGCAGAAGACGACAGAACTGATTTGGACCGGCCGGGCATTGCACACCAGATTGGACGAAGAGGAAAAATTGCGCACACTTTCGCGTTCCACCGCGCAAGTGACATTTCGCGATTCCAGCCGCCTGCGGATTAATGAGAACTCGCAAGCTGTTATTCAGCGCATGCGGGTGGACCCGCTCAGCCGTCAGGAGGAGACCAAAGTCAACCTGATTGCCGGCGATTTTTACGCCCTGCTCGCCGGCAACACCAAACGCAAGAAGCTCACGGTCAAATTGGCCAATGTCGATGCGAGCATCGAATCGGGTAATTTCTGGGTGCAGCAGGGCACCAAAAGCGCCAAATTCACCAACTACGACGACAAGGTTGTCATTATTACCGCCGGCGGGCAGACCCTTTCTCTGGGTCGCAATCAGGGAGCCGTGATCGGGGCTGGTGGTCCGGCGAAAGACAAATTCGCGGTATTGCCGGCGCCGGCGCTTGACGGACCAGGCAATACCCAAACCGTTTTCACCGAAACAGTTGCCCTGCGCTGGGCCAGCATAAAGGGCGCGCAAGCTTATTGGCTGGAAATAGCTTTCGACCCGGCATTCAACCAGATGATCGAAAGTCGCTGGGGCGTTAGCGGCACCAATACCCTGTCTAAAGCGTTGCCGCCGGGCCGTTATTATTGGCGCATTGCAGCGCTGGACAAATTTGGCGTTCCCGGTCAACGCAGCGAGAGCTGGAGCTTTGACTTGGCGATTGACGACACGCCGCCTTTCCTAAAAATTACCAGCCCGGCGCCAGCGGTTATTTTACGCACAGCCAATGTCGTAATCCGTGGTGAGACCGAGCCGGGATCGACAGTCATCATAAAATTCATCGACACCGACGATGTGCCTGTGACGGTTGCCGGCGATGGCGGATTTGAGCTTTCGCTGCCGTCGGCGAACGGCAATGTCGAGTTGTTGGTGACCGCCACCGACCCGGCGGGTAATCAGACCTCAAGCCGCCGATCATTTCAGGTGATGACCGACAAGCGTGCCTCAATCCGTTTTGATGCCGCCATGGTGCGCGATATTTCGCAAGGTCGGGAATGGTTTCTGACCGCGGCAAAGACCATTTCGCTGGCCGGAACCACTGAGCCTGATGCACAAGTGCTGGTTCAAACTGCCACCGGCGCGTTGCGTGCCAGCGCCTATTCCGATGCGAAGGGGATTTTCGCGCTTAATCTTCCCTTGGAGCGCATCTTGGAAGATTTCGACATCAGGATCGTGGCAAGGTCGGGGTTCATTTCCACTCAGAAAATCGGAGTGCGTATTGACCCCGAACCGCCGGAAATAGAACTGAGCCAGCGCCTGCCCCGGACAACCGCCAAGGCGAACATAGTGCTGGCCGGTCGGGTCAAAAAAGGCTCGATGCTGGTTATCAATGGCCGCCAAATCGCGATAGAGAACGGTGAATTTTCGCAAACACTGCGGCTGCTGCCGGGGGCGAATCGGTTTGAGATGACCGCCACCGATCCGCTTGGCCGGGTGGCGCTGAAAAAATGGGTGGTAAAGCTTGATCAATCTCCTCCCACACTGGTTCGCCATACCCTGAAGGCGCGGGCAACCCGGGATCGGGGTGTTCTGGACCTGGACGTGGTGGTGCGTGACGCCTCGGGGCTGGCCAAAGCGGCGCCGTTTGTGGTGAAGGCGGGGGACAAAATCTATCGCGGATATTTGCGCTACAATCGCGCCACCAGGAGCTATCGCGGCACATTGGAAGTTCCGGCTGCGGCCACGGAAAGCGCGGTGCTGGCGCAGGTGGATTTGGTGGACAGCGTTGGCAACAGTCGCAAGGTTATTGTAAATTGATGTTCGGTTGCAAATTGGAAAAATCCATGAGCGACGTCAGGATTGGGATTCTGGCGTTGATGTTTGCCGGTGTATTTTCTCCAGCGCTCGTCAATCCGGTGAAAAGCGCTGAGTTTCGTCCGCTGCTGATCACCTACGGCCCCAAAGCGGCTCCAGTCGAGGGCGATCATGATTTTACCCAAACTATCTATTTCTCCGTTCCCGCCAGGCTGAGCATTGAGAGTGAGACGCTTAATCTGAGGGTGTTTGATCCCGATTCGAGCAATCGGTTCGATACGCCATTTGGCGCCTGGGGCGACACGGTTACGCGGTATTCGTTATATGGCGGGTCGGGTGCGTTTGTTGGGTCTGG
>QILX01000093.1 GCA_003232175.1 Hyphomicrobiales bacterium
CGCGGCGGCGGAAGAGGCCGTTTCGGCAGTGCAAGCCGCCGGCGGGCGCGGGTTTGCCATTAAGGGCGACGTCGCCAGCGAGACCGATGTCGTCGCCATGTTCGACCTGACCGAGACGGCATTCGGCCCCATCGACGGCGTTGTCAACAATGCCGGTATCATCGCCCCCCGTCTGGCCTTTGCCGAGCACGACGCGGCACGCTGGCGCCGGATGTTCGATGTCAATGTCCTGGGCGCCTTATTCGTCGCCCGTGAAACCGCCCGACGCCTGGTGGTGTCACGCGGCGGCAAGGGCGGCACGCTGGTCAATCTTTCCTCCGCCGCGGCGAAGCTGGGGGGGCCGGGAGAATATGTCGATTATGCCGCCACCAAGGGTGCCATCGATGCCTTGACCATCGGCCTTGGCCGCGAGCTGGCAAGCGACGGAGTGCGGGTCAACGGGGTGCGGCCCGGCCTGATCGATACCGATATTCACACCGATGCCGGCTGGCCGGACCGGGCAAGGGAGCTTGGTTCCACCGTGCCGCAGGGACGTCAGGGCAGCGCCGAGGAAGTCGGCCAGGTCATTGTATGGCTCTTGTCCGACGCCTCAAGCTATGTGGTCGGGGCAACAATAGACGTCACCGGCGGGCGCTGACACTATCGCTTGTCCTTCTTGGGCACATAGGTGTTCTTCTCCGGATCGAATACCAGGGTTTCAACCGGTGATTTTTGCTTTTCCGCCTCAGCGATCTCGGATTTGCGAATGTTGGCGCCGCGCCACCAGATGTAATAGGCGACAAGGCCGACTATGGCGATCAGAAGAAATTTTCCCATGGACTAAAGCCCGAAGCGGGACCACATGGACCGCTCCTCTATCGCCCCAAGAATACCGTCAGCCAGGTTCCGGGCGCCGCTTTCGCCAAAACCTGAAAATTCGATAAGCGAGGACCGCGACAGGCGGCGGGCAAGCCAGCCCTTGTCCTTGCCGATAACCCGAAGTTTGACTTTTTTGCCGTGGCGTTTTCGCATCAGACTCCTGACATCGGCGATGCCATCGATAAGCCCACGTTCCACAGCCCCCTGCCCGGCCCAGAATTCGCCGGTGAAAAGTTCGTCCTCGCGGCCGGCGATTTTGTCACCCCGGCGGGAGCGCACAAGGTCCTTGAACACCTCGTGGATTTCGGACTGAATGGCCTTGAGGCGGACGATATCGTCCGCTTCCTCGAGCTGGAACGGATCAAGGGAGAGTTTTTTCTCGCCCGCTGTATAAACCCGCCGCTCGACGCCAAGCTTGCCGATGGCATCGACAAATCCAAAACCGGAAAATATCACCCCGATCGAGCCGACAATCGAGCTTTTGTCGGCATAGATTTCATCTCCCGCCAGGGCGATGAGATACCCGCCCGAGGCCGCGACATCCTCGCAGAACACCGTGACCGGCAAGTCCTTTTCCTCCGCCAGGGCACGGATGCGCTTGAAAATCAGGGTCGACTGGACCGGCGAGCCGCCGGGGGAATTGATTAAGATCGCCACTTCCTTGGCGCCGCGAAGGGAAAAGGCCTTTTCCAGGGTCGAGGCGGTGGAGGCGAGGGAAAGATTCGAGCGAAACGCCGTACCGGAGGCGGCAATCGCGCCGCTCAGCCGCACGACCGCCACCACCGGCGCTGGTTCGCGAAAGCGCTTGGGAAGCAATCTGGTCAAAACTCTGGAGACACGCCCCTTGGTTTTGGGTTTTTGATCATCGGAAGCGTTGACCAGCGAGGTCTCGTCAGCCGCTTTTTCTTGGGATTTTGACATGAGCCTCCTCTAGGGCCTGTTGACAAGTCGGTCAAGATCAAGCGCTTCGCACTTGCGCAATATCGCATCACTCTGGGAAGTATGGCTGCCATCGGCCTCATGCAGGGGGACCGGGTGTAAGAGTTGGGTTGGCGCGTTGCTCGCCCTGAGGCCGCGGACCAGAACCCTGACCGCCGCCTGCCCGGCCCTGGGGACGAGCGGCAAGATATGAATGGCCCCGAGCTGCCGGTCCATCGCCGTCAGAAGTTCGGGCAGGGCTTGGGCCCGGTGAATAAAGGTAACGCTACCGCCGTCTCGGACTGCCAGGGCGAGATTTTCCACCCAGACCGCCAGGGCGCCGGGGGGCATCATATGGGCGGCGGCGCGGGATGAACTTTGGCCCGCCCGCACCTGGGTCGGGTCATGATATGGCGGATTGGCCATGGCATGATCGAATGGCGGCGCGAGGCCAGATTGAGCCATCGCCCGCACCCCCATGGTGACGATATCGCCATCGGCGACAACCAGTCGGTCGGCCATGTCATTGTGGATGGCATTTTTCCGTGCCAAGGCGGCATGAGGCGGATGATTTTCGATGCCCAGAACCCTGGTGCCTGCCACCCTGGTCAGCAGCGCCAGGGCAGCGGCAGCGGTCCCCACCCCGGCTTCAACAATGGTATCGCCGGGTTTTGCCGGGATGGCAGAGGCGAGAAACATGGCGTCGCTCCCGGCACGAAGACCGGTTTTGGGCTGGAAAAGCTCGAATCGGCCGTCGAGAAATCCATTCCGGGTCAGGGCTTGTGCGGGGTCGACCCCGACCTGGACCTGGGCATCAATCATCGGGTTCGGCGCATTCATGGGCCAGACCGGCCTCGTGCAGAAGGGTGCGTGCCTGGGCGATCTGATCATCGGCCACCATGACACGCCGGGGAATTATGCCCACTGACCCCTCCATGATGCTCATGTTGGAATCAAGCATAAAATGAGTGATATCAGCGCCCTTGAGCAATGAGCACACATATCCCATCAAGACCGGGTCATTGGATTTCACTAAGGCTTTCAAAATCCTGTCTTCCGCTTTTCTGACAATGATTTGAACCAGGTTCACGTCGCGGGCTTGACCGTCAATCGGCACGGCACCTATCCTGCCCGCGACGTGAACGATGTCAAAGGAATTGCGCGTGGGACAGGTTATCTCCCTGGGAGCGAAAACCGGTTCGCCAGCGAATATCGATGCTTTGCTGGCGCTGACGGCCACGGACATGGCGGCGGTCAATACCGCGATCCTTGCCCGTGCCGTCTCCCATGTCGAGCTGATCCCCGAACTGGCACAGCATCTGATCAATTCGGGCGGCAAGCGGCTGCGGCCGATGCTGACTGTCGCCTCGGGTCGGTTGTGCGGTTATGACGGCGAGAACCACATCAAACTCGCCGCGTCGGTGGAATTCATGCACACCGCGACGCTTTTGCATGACGATGTGGTCGATGAAAGCCATTTGCGGCGCGGCCGGGTCGCGGCCCGCACGCTGTGGGGCAACGAAGCCAGTGTCCT
Source organism: Hyphomicrobiales bacterium (assembly GCA_003232175.1). Classification (GTDB taxonomy): domain Bacteria; phylum Pseudomonadota; class Alphaproteobacteria; order Rhizobiales; family SZUA-8; genus SZUA-8. Next base: position 3,311 of record QILX01000093.1, read on the forward strand.
GGTCGGCGATTTCCTGCTTGGCCAGGCGTTCAAGATGATGGTGGAAGTCGGCAGCCTTGAAGCGCTCGACGTGCTGTCCAGCGCCGCGGCCATCATCGCCGAGGGCGAAGTCATGCAGCTCACCACCGCGCGTCAACTGGCGACCACCGAGGACGATTATCTGGCGGTGATCAACGCCAAGACGGCGGCACTTTTTTCCGCCGCGGCGGAGGTCGGGGCGATTGTCGCCGACCGGCCCGCCGGAGAACGGGCGGCGTTGCGTTCCTATGGGCGCAATCTGGGTCTGGCGTTCCAGTTGATCGACGATGCGCTGGATTATTCGGGCGCCGAGGACGAACTGGGCAAATCAGTCGGCGATGACTTTCGCGAGGGCAAGATCACCCTGCCGATCGTACTTGCCTACCGGCGCGGTTCGGAAGTTGACCGGAAATTCTGGAAGCGCACCTTGGAAAAAGGCGACAGGGGCGATAAAGACCTGGCCCATGCCATCGATTTGCTCAATCGCCATGGCGCTCTTGATGCGACGGTGGAGCGGGCGCGGCATTTCGGCGCTATCGCTGTCGACGCACTGGGGATTTTTCCCGACGGAGACTACAAACCCGCGCTATCGGATGCGGTGAATTTTGCCATCAACAGGCGCGGGTAGATGCGTTTTATCCCTGACGGTCCTTGTCGGTTTCATCCGGATCCATTTTTGCCGCCGGCTCGACCACCGCACCGGTTTCGGATGTGGGCTCAAGGTCAGGCAGCCCGTTTTTCAGTTTGGCCTTGATCTTGGGGATTTCTTCAGGCTCGGGCTTCATTTCCAACGCATGGCTCCACTGAAAGCGGGCCTCGGTTTTCCGCCCGACGCGCCAGTAGGCATCACCGAGGTGGTCGTTGATCACCGCGTCACCGGCCTGCAGCTCGACCGCCCGCTCCAGCTCCACGACAGCCTCTTCAAAACGGCCCAGCTTGTAAAAGGCCCAACCCAGGCTGTCGACGATGTAACCATCCTGGGGACGTTGCTCGACCGCCTTGCGGATCATTTTCAGACCCCTTTGGTAATTCACCCCCATATCGATCCAGGTGTAGCCCAGATAATTGAGAACCAGGGGCTGGTCCTCGAACAGCTCCAGCGCTCTGAGAAAGTCCGGTTCGGCCTTTTCCCACTGCTTCAGCCGCTCATAGGTCATGCCGCGCGAATAATATAGACGCCAGGTTCCGGCTTCTTCGGTTTTGGTGGCCGAAATCGCCTTTGAGTAATATTCCGCCGCTTCGGCGTAGCGCTTGCGGAAACGCAAGATGTCACCGAGGGAGGACAGCGCCGAAGTATCGGCGGGGTCAGCTTTGATAAGCGCATCGATGCGGGTCTTGGCTTCATCGGTGCGATCAAGCCT
>QILX01000337.1 GCA_003232175.1 Hyphomicrobiales bacterium
CCGTGGCGATTGCACAAATCCACGCCGCTGCCTGGCGCGAGGCCTATATGGGCATTCTTGCCCAAACCACCCTTGACGCCATGATCGCCCGCCGCTCTCCCGCCCATTGGGTTGGAATTCTGGAAAGATCGAGAACTATCAGGGTGATCGAATTTGATGGCAAAATTGCCGGCTATTCATCTTCTGGATCGGCAAGGGATCATGTGGTCCTCGCCAAAAGCGAAATCTATGAAATATATCTTGCGCCGGAGTATCAGGGTGTCGGGCTGGGCCGCCAACTGTTTTCCGAAACCCGCGACGCAGCGGTAAAAACCCATGGGCCTGGATTGATTGTCTGGGTCCTGACCCAGAACCAGCGGGCAATGACGTTTTACCTGGCTCTTGGTGGACGAAAGGGCCCAGGCGGCACCGAACGTCTGGGCGTCAACACCTTGGAAAAGTCTTCGTTTGTTTGGGCTTGAAACGTATTTGTTCTGACCGGTACGCCACCGGCCCACTCAAGAGTTTTTTCGCTGATTTAAGAGAAGTCTGTGCCATCCCGCTCCCCCACCCGGCCACCCCCAGGATACAATCTATGGGGTGGCCGGGTGGGGGAGTGGGATGGCACAGACTTCTCTTAAATCAGCGAAAAAGAGCCTTAGCTTTCCGGCCAGTTTTCGATTGCCGCCACGCCATAAATCGGTCCGGTATCGCCAGCCTGTATGATGACCGCGCAGCCATCATAGTCCGGTTGCAGGATATCCTTGCGCGGCAGGCTGAAACTCTTGGCTTTGCCCGACCACATGCCAATCGGCACCAGCTCACGCACGACGTTGTAATAAGTGATTTCGCGGCCAGTGTTTTCACCCCGGCCTATGCTCACTTTTTCAACCCGGCTGTAAAGCGCCAGCCAAACGGTGGCGTCCTTTATCGGTTCGTCCGTTTCCTTGCCGTCACCGACTTTGATTTTCAGCTGGTTTCCAACAACCTCAAGATCGATATCAACACGCATGGCATCAAAATCGCCCTGGGTCGATTTTAGCGCGGCCTGGACTTCGTCGCGGTAACTGCCAATGGCATGAACACGTCCGTTGATGACCATTTGTGGCGTGTAGACATTTCGGTCCTTGCGGCTGGCGGCATAGGCGCGCTGACGCTTGGTATAGGCCGGGCTGGCGAGGGTATCCTTCCAGCCAAGAAAATCCCAGTAGTCGACCGGCAGGGTCAGCGCCAGAATCCCTTTTTGCTTGGCAAGCACACCAAGATATTCGTCCGCCGGTGGACAGGATGAACAGCCCTGGCTGGTGAACAGCTCCACCACGCCGGTGATGTTTTCATCGGCTTTGGTTTGAGGAATTGTGATTAAAAGTGTTGCCAATCCAACAGCAATCGCTGTGGCAAACTGGCGAAATTTTGAAAATCCGTAGGGCATTGGCGGCTCTGACTTCTGGCTGAATTTCATATTGACACCAACCTATTGAGTGCCAATTTCAATTGAAAGTCACGAAGGGGTGACGCGCGCGAATGTGATCATCTGTCGCCACGCACCCGGTTCCGAAAATCAATTTGCGGCCAACTGCCTGAGAACATAAGGCAAAATGCCGCCATTGCGGTAGTAATCGAGCTCATCCTCGGTGTCGATACGACATCTGAGAGGCACGGTTTTGGCTGTTCCATCGGCAAAAGTTATCACCGCGTCCAGGTTCTGCCGCGGCTGAATTTCATTGATCCCGCTGATCGAAACCGTCTCAGATCCGTCTATCCCCAAGCCTTGCCAGGATGTCTTTTCATCAAACACCAGCGGTAACACCCCCATGCCAATGAGGTTGGAGCGATGAATACGCTCGAACGAGCCGGCGATCACCGCGCGGACACCCAGGAGCAAAGTACCTTTTGCGGCCCAGTCGCGGCTGGAACCGGTGCCGTATTCCTTGCCGGCAAAGACCACCAGGGGCACGCCCAGGGCGCGGTATTTCATTGCCGCCTCATATATCGGCATCTCCTCGCCATCGGGCTGATACCTGGTCATGCCGCCTTCAATTCCGTCAAGCATCTGGTTCTTGATGCGGATATTGCCGAAGGTGCCGCGCATCATCACCTGGTGATTGCCCCGCCTTGAGCCGTAGGAGTTAAAGTCGCGTGGGCGGACCTGGTGCTCGACCAGATAGGTCCCCGCAGGGCCATCCCCGGCGATCGAGCCTGCCGGGCTGATATGATCGGTGGTGATGGAATCAAGGAAGAGGCCGAGTATGCGGGCGTCTTTTATGTCCTCAACCGGTACCGGCTCTTTCTTCAAGCCTTCGAAATAGGGCGGATTGCGCACATAGGTGGACGTTTCGGACCAGTTGTAGGTCTTGCCGCCACCGGTCTTGATGCCACGCCAGCGGCTGTCGCCCTCAAAGACCGAACCATAACGTTTGGCGAACATTTCCGGGGTCACGGCGGTGTGGACAATATCGGCCACTTCCTTAGATGATGGCCAGATGTCCTTCAAAAAGACCGGATTGCCCTCGGCGTCATCGCCCAAGGGGTCGGTGATCAGATTGGCGTTAAGGGTTCCGGCGATGGCATATGCAACCACCAGGGGCGGCGAGGCCAGGTAATTTGCCCGCACATCGGGGTTGACCCGGCCCTCGAAATTCCGATTGCCCGACAATACCGAGCAGGCCACAAGCCCGCCATCGTGAATGGCCTGGGATATGGGCTCGGCCAGCGGCCCCGAATTGCCAATGCAGGTCGTGCAGCCATACCCGACAAGGTTAAAGCCCATGGCGTCGAGATCGCCCTGCAGCCCGGCGGCTTCCAGGTAGTCGGTAACCACCTGGCTGCCTGGCGCCAGTGAAGTCTTCACCCACGGTTTGACCTTTAGCCCCCTGGCCCGGGCATTGCGGGCGACCAGCCCGGCGGCGATCAGCACTGTCGGGTTTGAGGTATTGGTGCATGAGGTGATGGCGGCAATCACCACCGACCCGTCTTCAAGGGTAAAGTCTTTACCTTCGACGTCATGGCTCTGTGCTCCCTTGCCGCCTTGCATGTCGGCGATAACCTGGGCAAAGGCCACATCGGCATTGCCAAGCTCTACCCGGTCCTGGGGCCGCTTGGGCCCGGCGATCGACGGCACCACGGCGCCAAGGTCCAGTGACAGGGTCGAGGTAAAGACCGGTTCGGCGGCACCCGCATCCCGCCACAGGCCTTGCGCCTTGGCGTAGGCCTCCACAAGGGCGACTTGTTCGGCATCGCGCCCCGTGGCGGTCAGGTAGGAAATCGTGTCGACATCAATGGGGAAGAAGCCGCATGTCGCCCCGTATTCAGGCGCCATATTGGCGATGGTCGCCTGATCCTCAAGGCTGAGATTGTCCAGGCCGGGGCCATAGAATTCGACAAATTTGCCAACAACCCCGTGTTTTCGCAGCATCTGCACGATGGTCAGCACCAGATCGGTCGCCGTCGTGCCCTCCGCCATCTCGCCGCTCAGGCAAAACCCGACAACTTCGGGAATGAGCATGGAAATCGGCTGGCCCAGCATGGCTGCCTCGGCTTCGATGCCGCCAACCCCCCAGCCCAGGACCGAAAGCCCGTTGACCATGGTGGTGTGGCTGTCGGTGCCGACCAGAGTGTCGGGATAGGCCAAGGTGGTGCCCCCGGTGTCCGTCGTCCACACTGTTTTGGCCAGATATTCCAGATTGACCTGATGGCAGATACCGGTTCCCGGCGGCACGACACGGAAATTGTCAAAGGCCTGCTCGCCCCAGCGCAAGAACTCATAACGTTCCTGATTGCGCTCATACTCAATTTCGACATTGCGTTCAAAGGCGTTCGGCCCGGCGAAAAAATCGACCATCACCGAATGATCGATAACCAGATCCACCGGCACCAGGGGGTTGATTTTGCCAGGTTCGGCGCCAAAAACCGCAGCCGCATCACGCATGGCGGCAAGATCGACCACGGCGGGAACGCCGGTGAAGTCCTGCATCAGAACCCGCGCCGGCCGAAAAGCGATTTCCTGGGTGGAGGTTTTGTCCTTGAGCCACCCGGCCACCGCTCGGATATCGTCGGCGCTGACCTTGGTGCCGTCTTCATGGCGCAGGAGGTTTTCCAAAAGCACCTTGAGCGAATAGGGCAGGCGCGAAATTCCCGTCAGCCCGTTTTTTTCCGCTTCGACAAGGCTGAAATAGCTGTATGTCTTGCCTTCCACCTGAAGATCGCGGAAACAGGAAAATGAGTCGAGGGAAGTCGGAGCGGTCATGTTGCATGCCTCTTTTGGAACTTGGCGGGATAACCGGAAATGGCGGCGATATGGCCACAGCGGTATCGTTCGGGCCGGACGGCGCACTTATAGTCGCTTTGGCGTGGCTTCGCCAGAGCATCAATCCACGGCATTGGTTGGATAAGGCCCGTGGCTGAAATCACAACATCCTGCGACCAGCTTAATGTTACCGGCCTTGCCGCGGTCCGTGGTGGTCGGCGGGTTTTTGAAGGCCTGACCTTTTCCATCGCTGGCGGCGAGGCTCTGATCCTCACCGGTGTAAACGGTTCGGGTAAGTCGACGCTGTTGCGTATTCTCGCAGGTTTTGGCGAGGCCTCCGGGGGCGAAGTTGAGCTGAATGGCGACCCTGAGAAAAACCAGGGCGAACATTGCCACTATGTCGCCCATGCGGATGCCTTGAAATCCGCCCTGAGCGCCCGGGAGAAT
>QILX01000164.1 GCA_003232175.1 Hyphomicrobiales bacterium
CCGGACTTGTCGCGGCGGCACTGGCGAATAAAGGTCTCGGCGGCATCACCGGCGCCGACAAGCAGAACCAGCTCGCCTTCCACCGCAGCCGGGCTCGGACCAAAACGGAAAAAACCGTTCAACTGGCCTTCGAGAAACAACCGCACAGCCAGCCTGACGCCGGAAAGAAGAAAAACCACCATCATGGTGTTGATAATGATCGTTGAACGCGGGAAAGCGTCCAGGCGGGTAAGCAGGAACAACGCCGCGAGCAAAATGAGGTTCATCAGGACCGCGGTGCGGCCAAGAACGATGGCGTCGGACAGGGAAACATATCGCCACGGGATGCGGTCGAGCCGCGAGCCCAGAATAACCGCAAACGCGATTGGCCCATAAAGCAGCATTGCGTCGGTGAGCATGGCCGGTTGCAACATCAGGCCTTCGACACCAAGCCGCAAAACCAGGGCCAGGGGCATTGCCACCAGCGCAAGGCTGAAATCGATGGCCAGGACGGCATATCGGCGACCCTTGCCGATCGAAATTTCAGTCCAGATGCTCAAAGTATCCCCAATCCGGCAAACTCTTCGTCCCGCATGTGTCGAATTTGCATTTAATAGGGGAAAACTTTGCTCCTGTACAACGTCCGCCCGCCGCAAGGGCCGCAAATTGAGGGGACCGTGTGCCATTGCGGCCCCTGGACGCACATCCCATGGCTCAAAATAACATGTCTTCTGGACATTTTTCACCAGAAACCGTCTGTTAACTTTAGATCAGTGTTAATGGGCCGGGTTGCCTTGTTTCAAATCACTTTGTTTCAATTTGGCTCGGCCGGAGAAGCTTGGGGACATTGCGTGTTCGATAGGAATTTCAAGCGGCTGGGATTGTCACAATTGACGGCGGCCCGCGATCATGAAAACTAGCCGAGCACCGTGGCGGGCCTGATTCGATGAGCCGATCCAGCAGTTTTCCTGATGTCCGAGAGTTTCGAACCCGTCTACGATCCATGGGGTTTTCGACCGGTGCGGATAAAATGCTTCCCCCTTTGCCCACAACGCAAACCAGCAACCCCAACCTTGCGAGCGGAGCCCGCAAAGGCATCGGTGGCGTGGTGGGCCTCTGGGGCACGGTGGGTGTCGGCGCCGCCAGTGTGCTCGTCTGGTTGATGGTGGATTTGGGCGGCCCCTCCCAACTTGTTTCCGCGATGTATTCCGCCCAGGGACAAGATCTGGAATGGGCATCTCTGCGTCAGGACGTCAATCGTCTGAATGCTGCGCAGCCTTATGTCGCCAACGATCAGAACCAAGAAATTTTGACCCTTAAACGCCGGATTGCAATGCTTGAGACGCAAGTGGCCCAGAGGCCGGAATCCCCTCAAAATGCCATTCCACCGATCGCAGGCAATTCAAATCCACCCCTGGGAGCACCGCGCAGCACAGCATCCCCGCCAGCACAAAACTCCTCCGTCCAGATCCCCAACCGATTTGCGCCATTGCGTACCAAAGTCGATCTGTCCCCGGGGCCAGCCAAGGGAGGTTCCCGGCCTCCAACCCATCGAACCACTGAAATCAAGCCTGACAGAATGGCCCTGGCGACCAATTCAGCCAAACGCAGCCGCCTGGCGCCGGAAATCGTCTTTGGCCTCGATCTTGGTGCTTATGACAGTATCGAGGTCTTAAAAAAGCGGTGGCAGCGGGTCGGAGACCTGCACGGGGATATTCTGGGGGATTTGGCCCCGCGACGCATTACCGAGTTCTCCGCCGATGGCCGGATTGCCCACAGGCTGATCTTGGGCCCACTGACCGACGCCGTGGAAGTCGCAAAGCGCTGTGCATCTCTCAAGGCCCGTTCGGTTCCATGTCGCCAAACCCTTGGCGTTGGCGAGCCGCTTTAACAAACGATCCGGGGTGCAGCCAAAGCCCGCGATTGGTTTAAATTGATGAAGTTTACGCCAGCGGCATTAGCCTGTGACCCATGTTAGTTGAGTAGTATGGTTTATTTCCAGAGGCTTAATATTGAAATCGACAATCAATCGCCAAAACTGATGGTATTAATTTGGGCGCACCAGGTCTTGCGCCACCTGTCGTAGAACCGCTGAGGACTGATCCACTTCTGTTAGATCAATGTTGCCCAGGGCATCAAAAAACCCTTTGAATTCAGGCAACATCATAATCTGGGCGACGCGAATAAGCAGGTCACCATCGATCATGCCAGTGTCCAGAAGCTCGCAAATGATCTGCTTGTCCATATTGTCAAAATTTCCTGGCTCCAGCATGATCCCTGCCCCGAATGTGCATCGTTCCAACACGTCCTGTTTGTAACAATGCCAGCAATCGTCTAAATTTCTCGTTAAACTAGTAGATAATTTGTTTCTGCAACTTTAATGAGAAACATAGGACTCTAAGCTGCCATTTGTAATTCTTTTGGAAGGTTGCATGAAGGCGGTTGATGATAACGCCAACCTTCTGTTATATCAGCAGTGCCAGATTATAATTGATCTGATCCCCGGTAGCTCAGTTGGTAGAGCAGTCGGCTGTTAACCGACTTGTCGCTGGTTCGAGTCCGGCCCGGGGAGCCACACCTTGGACTATTTTAGATCAATTTGGCGAAAACCGATTCTGCGCATGCGTATGCTGCTTACCGATAGTGCCGACATTCGAATTTCGGCAGCCTGCTTACGTGACCGGGCACCGCAATTGGAAGCTCTTCAAAATCAGTCGCGTACGAATAAAATCATCGAAGGCGGAAAAGACAATCAGCTATCATTGTTTTCGTAAATTTCGGCGTTCCTTCATCATGTTTGACAAGACGCTTAGCGCTTCGCTATCCAAACGCACATGCGCGATTGGCAAGAGCGTAGCATTTTCTATGGCGAGATGTTGACGGATGTGTTCTGCGAATGCACGAATTACCTGCCGAAACTTATCATTCAACGCATGCCCAGCCAGCAAACCTTCCAAAATTGAGATCACGCTTGCAACGGTTTCTTTATCTTTCTTATGCTCCTCGGTGATCTGTAAGATGAGGTTACCGATATTGTCCTCGGGAAGACAATACTGTCGCAATAATGGAAACAAACTGAGTTCCTCATCCGCGACATGGATCGCAAAATCTGTTTTGAGAAATTCAATCAATTTCCTGACACCCGACTTGTTAACCTCGCTGTCCCCAACAAGTTGAAGAGCGTTTGCCGCCTGGCGTTGCCGATGATGTTCAGCAAACAGAAAGTCTATTGGTCTTTCAATCAGATCCGGGGGCATACATCCTACTTCCCAGGGGCTAGCGGTTTCCAATTCTTTTTGTATGGAGTCGGCGTCAGGCGATTGGGGTGACCCGCCGTTTGTGACGATCATGACCGGCTTTTTTCATCATTCATTCCACATAATTCACCGTACCGTTATTTACTCGGTTGGCGTGGTGAGTTGATTGCCGGATTGTTGGTTACGCGTCCTGACAATCTGATAGCCGCGCCGACCTAAATACCAGATCGGCGCGCTGAACATATGCACGAGACGTGTAAACGGAAAGACCAGGAAAATCGTCAGGCCGAGAACCAGATGGGCTTTGAAGATCGGGTGAACATCGGCGACCAACTCTGCTGCACCGCCGCGGAATGTAAAAATCCGCTGCGCCCATTCCATGAACTTCAACATTTCACCACCATCCAGATGTTGCAGCGACACGAAGATCGACGCCAGTCCGAGACTCAATTGCGCAAAGATAAGCATCAAAATCGCCATATCACCGAAGCTCGTTGTGGCGCGAATACGCGCATCGAACAACCGGCGGTGTATGAGCAAAACCATACCGATAAAACACATCACGCCGGCAAGCCCGCCTGCGACAATCGCGAGCACTTGTTTGGCTGTATGGGAAACGCCCAACGCATCGAATATCCAGATCGGCGTTAACAAGCCAACAAGGTGCCCGAAAAAGATAACCAGAATACCCACATGAAACAGGACACTGCCAACCATCAACTGTTTGCGGCGCAAGAGCTGGCTAGAACCGGAGCGCCAGGAATATTGGCCGTGTTCAAATCGTAAAACGGAACCGACGAACAAAACCGTCAGGGCGAGGTAAGGGTAGTATCCAAAAAGAAACTGATTGAGATAGTCCGTCATGGCCGCCCTCCCGCCTCTGGGCTGTGTGTTTTGGCGCTGTCCACGCCCATGCGTTCCAGCATTTTGTCAATTTTTGGGCAGCCCTCCTCATCCGGACCAAAGGTCACCGGTTCGTCCTCCCAGACCGCATCGAGCGCTTCGAGATCATTCGGGTCGTCATCCGGGATTTTGCGCAATTCATCAAGTTCCGATTGCGCCGGCGTCCGCCCCGCCATCGCCTCCAGCACACGTAACACAGCGGCGTAAGGTGTTTTACGTTTGGTAAGGCGCTCCTTCAGCGCAGCGATGACGCTTAGAGGCTCCGCGAGCAGTACGCGAGCTTCGTCTGCCGGCTGAGTTGACAGATATTCAAGAAAAAGCGGCAGAAAATCAGGCAATTCAGTTGCGTCAATTTCAAGCCCGCCCCGTGCGTAAAGCGATTTGAGATCCACCATGGCCTGGCCGCGGTCCCGCGACTCGCCATGCACATGCTCGAACAAATGCAGTGACAACGACCGTGTACGGTCAAACAGAAAGACATAACGCTCCTGCAACTCGTAAAGATCAAGTG
>QILX01000226.1 GCA_003232175.1 Hyphomicrobiales bacterium
TGCTGGCGATGCAAAAGCGGCTGCACGACTATGTTGTTGCCGACAAAGGCACCGCCAAGGAAGCGCTCGACAAGCTGATTGTCGACTGGACAGAAACCTTCGAGGACGAAGGCAAGCTTTAGGGCCTGTCCCGGGCTTAAATCCGCTTAACCCGTCCCGGTCTTGCGCCGGGGCGGGAATCCCGCCAAAACCTTGCAAGGCCCCGTCTTTTTCGCTCTAAATCAGGAGAGCCACGTCCCGCTATGGCCACAACGTCAAGCCTAGATAGACTGGCCGACCGCGCCGCCGGCGCCACGCCGCCGCAGTTGCGTCGTAACGTGCGCGGCCTGTCGGACCGGGGGATCGCCTGGCTCTTTATCGCGCCGACAATCGTGCTTTTGCTGGCGATCAACATCTTCCCGCTGTTGTGGACGCTTTATCTTTCCTTCACTGACTTCAAGGCCAACCGCGTCGGCCGGGAGATCAAGTGGATCGGCAGGCTGACGCGGACATCTGGGAAACGCTTCAGGTCACGGCGCATTTCCTCTTCTGGACCATCGCCATTCAGGTGCTGATCGGATTTACGCTTGCCTGGCTGATCAACCGCCAGTTCAAGGGCCACAGCTTCTGGACCACCGTCATCGTGCTGCCGATGATGCTGTCCCCCGCCGTGGTGGGAAATTTCTGGACCTTTTTATACCAGCCGCAGATCGGGCTTTTTAATTACGCTGTTTCCTTTTTTACAGGCATCGACCCTTCCAGTTTCCAGATGATCGGCAGCGTCAATCTGGCGCCGTGGTCGATTGTCATTGTCGACACCTGGATGTGGACGCCCTTTGTCATGCTGATCTGCCTTGCGGGCTTGCGGTCGATCCCGCACTATATCTACGAAGCCGCCGAGGTTGACCGGGCCTCCCCGTGGCGCCAGTTCTGGACCATCACCGTGCCCATGGTGATGCCGTTCCTGATGCTGGCGGTGCTCTTCCGGGGCATCGAGAATTTCAAGATGTTCGACCTTGTCGTCGAGCTGACCTCCGGCGGCCCCGGCTCGGTCACCGAGCTTGCATCGATCAATCTTAAACGCGAAGCCTTTGAGAAGTGGCGCACCGGCTACAGCTCGGCCTTCGCCATTATCTTGTTCGTTACCGTCTTTGGCGCCGCGAACATCTATGTAAAAGCGCTCAACCGGGTGAAACAGCGATGATCGGCGGCAGCAAAACAGCCCATTCCATCGTTGAGCCGACGCCGCTGGCCAAGCGCGTCTCCGGGGTGATCATCGTTATCTATGCGCTGATCACTATGGTGCCGCTGGCATGGATATTCGCGACCGGCTTCAAGACCCCGTCGGACTCGATTTCCTATCCGCCGAAAATCCTGTTCGAGCCCAGCCTTGAGGGCTACGTCAATTTGTTCACCACCCGCACCCGCCAGACGCCGGAATACATGGCCACACTGCCGCCGCCGACAACCTGGTATGACGAGCTGGTGCGCAGCCGCAAGATGGTCATTGCCGGGCCGTCGAAATTCGGCGAGCGGTTTACAAATTCGATCATTATCGGCTTTGGCTCGACCTTCCTTTCGGTGTTTCTGGGCACGCTGGCGGCGTATGGGTTTTCGCGCTTCAAGGTGCCGCTGAAGGACGACCTGCTGTTCTTCATTTTATCGACCCGAATGATGCCACCCATCGCGGTGGCCATCCCGATCTTCCTGATGTACCGCAACCTTGGGCTCTCGGACACTCATCTGGGCATGATCCTGCTTTATACGGCGGTCAATATCTCGCTGGCGGTATGGCTGCTCAAGGGGTTCATGGACGAGATCCCGCGCGAATATGAAGAAGCGGCGATGATCGACGGCTACACAAGGCTGCAGGCGTTCCGCAAGGTGGTGCTGCCCCAGGCGATGACCGGCATTGCCTCGACGGCGATCTTCTGTCTCATCTTTGCCTGGAACGAATATGCCTTCGCGCTGCTGCTGACCTCGGGCACGGCGCAGACGGCGCCGCCGTTTATCCCGACAATTATCGGCGAGGGGGGGCTGGACTGGCCGGCGGTGGCGGCGGGGGCGACGATCTTCCTCATTCCGGTGCTGGTCTTCACGATTTTACTGCGCAAACACCTGCTGCGCGGCATCACCTTTGGGGCGGTACGCAAATGAGCCTGCAACCGCCGGCATCAAAACGCCCCGGCAGCCGTTCATGGCTGCTGCGCCGCGGACCGATGGAGAACCTTGCCACGGTGATCATTTCCTTAGGCATATTCATGCTCATGCAGCCCTTTTCGATCTGGGCCTACGGTTGGTCCTTCAGCGTCATTTTAACCGGCACGGTGATGTTCCTCATCGTCAGCCATTTTCCGGAATAGGGCGATGGCGGAAATCCGGATAAAGAACCTGCATAAGGCTTTTGGCGATTTTATCGCGGTCAGGGATTCCAGCTTCACCGTCGCCAATGGCGAGTTTTTTGTCATGCTGGGCCCGTCGGGCTGCGGCAAGACCACGACATTGCGCATGATCGCCGGGCTGGAGCTGCCGACATCGGGCCAGATCATGCTTGGCAGTGAGGATGTGACATTTTACCGCGCCGCCAAACGCGACATCGCTTTTGTGTTCCAGCTCTTTGCCCTTTACCCCCACATGAATGTGCGACAGAACATCGCCTATCCGCTGAAATCCGAAGGCGTGTCCAGGGCGCAGATCAAGGACCGGGTCGAGGAAACCGCCCGGCTTTTGCGTATTGACGACATTCTGGACAGCCCGGTTTCGGGACTTTCGGGCGGCGACCGCCAGCGGGTGGCGCTGGGGCGGGCCATTGTCCGCCGGCCCAAGGTTTTCCTCATGGATGAGCCTTTGGGTGCGCTGGATGCCGAATTCCGCGCCCTGATGTGCGACGAGCTGCGCGGTCTTCACAACCGGCTGGGCGCCACCACCGTCTATGTCACCCACGACCAGATTGAAGCCATGTCGATGGCCGATAAAATCGCGGTGATGAATAATGGCAGTATAGAACAGTTCGGCAGCCCCCAGGAAATTTACGACCGGCCAACATCGACATTTGTCGCCGAATTCATCGGCTCACCGCCAATGAATCTGCTTAGCTTTCATGCCGGCCTGCGCAAGGGGCGCAAAACCGTGAAACTTTCCAATTCCAGTATCGCGGTGCCGGAGTTGCGGGAAAGTGTCGCGCCGTCCGAGCTGCTGCTCGGCATCCGCCCCGAACATGTCCGATTTGACGATGCTGCACGCCTGCGTGGTCGCATCATGAGCACTGAATATCTCGGCTCCACCCAGATTATTTCCCTCAGCACCAGCCATGGGCCCCTCAAGGCCCGGCTCCCCGCCGAAATCGCTGCCAAGACCGGCGACAATGTAGGCCTGACGCTGATGGGGGAGCGGTTGTCGATCTTTGACCGGGCCACGGGCCGGGCGGTGCAGACCGCCCTTTACGAAACGGTGCCGCATGCCTGAGGTGCGGCTGGAAAACATCGCCAAGTCTTACGGTTCGACCCAGGCTGTCGGCGATCTCAACTTCACGGTCGGCGATGGCGAGCTGGTGGTCTTGCTGGGCCCGACCGGGGCCGGCAAAACCACGACGCTGCGCCTTGTGGCCGGTATTGAGAAACTTGACGCCGGCTCGATCCATATTGGCGGCCAGGACATGAGCACCGCGCCGCCCGCGGCCCGCAATGTGGCATTCGTGTTTCAGCAATATTCGCTCTACCCCAATCTCAATGTCTACGACAATATGGCCTTTCCCTTGCGGTCCCCGGTGCTGAGATGGAACGAAAGCGATATCAGGGCAAGGGTCGAACAGATCGCCGGTCTGCTCAAGATCACCGACAAGCTGCAGAACCGCGCCACCCATCTGTCGGGGGGGGAAATGCAGCGTGTGGCCATTGGCCGCGCCCTGGTGCGCGATCCGGCGATATTTCTCATGGACGAACCGCTCTCCTCGCTTGACGCCAAGTTGCGCACCGATCTGCGCCTGGAGCTCAAACGCATCCAGGAGGATCTTGGCGCTACCATCCTTTATGTCACCCATGACCAGACTGAAGCCATGACCATGGCCAACCGCATCGGGGTCATTGAAGCGGGCCGGCTGGTGCAGCTTGGAAACCCAAGGGAAATCTACCAGACGCCGAATACCATCTATGTGGCGACCCGGCTGGGCCATCCGGCGATCAACCTGCTGCCCATCGCGGCGGTTTCGGACGGGCAGCTGGCCCATGGCGGCGCGCCGGGGGGGACCAAGACCCTTGGGGTGCGCACTGAACATATCGTTATCAAAAAGGTGAAGGGCCGGCGCAAATCCCACGGGGTTGTCGAGCGGGTCAACCGCCTGGGGGACCAGAACCATCTTCATGTGACCTTGGGGGAGGCCACGGAAATTATTACTCTGGTTCCGCCGGATACCGAATTAAACGTCGGTGACCGGGTGGCGGTCCGGATCACTGATCCGATCTGGTTCGACCCTTCGGGCAACCGCATCGCGTCAAGGGGCTGCTGATGAACATGGACCGAAATTTCAGCGCGGAGCTTATCGAGGCGGTAGCGAATACAGTCCTTGCCCATGAGGAGGAGCTGACGGCGCTGGACAGCGCCATTGGCGATGGTGATCACGGCATCAATATGAAACGCGGGTTTAAAGCCGTTCTGGATGATATCGACACTCTGGCTTCCCAACCCCTGGGTGAGGGGATCGCCGCCGCGGGCATGGTTCTGGTCATGAAGGTTGGCGGTGCGTCGGGTCCGCTCTTTGGATCGGCGTTCATGGCCCTGGGCAAGGCCCTTGGGCCGGCCCCCGATGCCGCCCGCGCCGTTAAGGCCTTCAGTGCCGCGATTGAGGCGGTAAAATTACGCGGCAAGTCCGATGCCGGCGCCAAGACCATGCTCGATGTGCTGGTGCCGGTCCACGAGGCGCTCTGCGCGGGCGAAACCGATTTTGAACGTCTGCGCCAAATTGCCCGTGAGGCGGCTGAAGCCACAGTGCCGATGCTGGCGACACGGGGGCGCGCATCGTTC
>QILX01000363.1 GCA_003232175.1 Hyphomicrobiales bacterium
CGCCCGCCTGTGCCAACTCGGCCCGCTTCTCATTGTTCCAGTGCCAGCCAAACGGGCAGTTCTGACCGGTGCCGGGATCGCTGACGCCTTGTGATATCCGCACCTCATCCCAGTCGAAATCAGTCGCCTCCTCAAGTTTGAATTCCGCCCCGAAACCGGTGATGGCACCTTGGGCCCATGTTTGGAGACTGCTGGTCTGGGCCGCTCTTTCCAAGCAAAAATCGCGGATGGTATAGCCGCGCCACAGGGCTGCGGCGATGGTAATGCCAAGGATGGTCGCGATAATCGGTTTGGCGGGCACAGCGGAGGCAGCTTCTCGCAATCCCATGATCGGGCTCACTTTTTAAAACATTTACGACAAATGAAAATGCCGGCCACGAACGTCGCGGCCGGCACCTGTCAGTTGAATGAACCTAAAAAGGTTCAGTACTTTTCGATCCAGGCCTTGGTGTGGCTGCCATCGCTGTCCGCCGCAGTTTCGCGTTCGACTTCCGCCGCTTCGTGGCGCAGCTGCATGACGTGCCAGTATAACCAGAATGCCAGGCCAGCGATGTACAGGATAAACTCGCTGCCCTGGAAGGGGTAGATCGCGGCGACGTCATTCAGATCGACGGCCCAGCTTTCCATTCCATTGGTTGGCATGTTGATAACTCCTATTTCTGGCCGGCGGTCATTTCACTGACCATGGCTTTTTCACTGGCGATAACTTCGGCAACGGCAACCTGATAGGCTTCGTTGTTATCGAAATCGAGACCTTCAAGCTCCACTTTACGCGGCACTCTGAGTACGCCCAACGCGTTCAGTATCCTGGCGCAAATATATGCCGGCAGGAAGCCGAGCACAAAGAACATGATGATCGCGCCGATGAACATGCCGATCGGATTGATCGCCGCATACCCCTCATAGGGCGAAGACGGCTGGCCCCAGAGAACGAAGCCGGCAATGACCAGGCCGATGAAACCGGCATAGCCGTGAACCGCAACCGCGCCGACCGCATCATCGATCTTGAATTTGCGCTCGACCCAGTGGTGCAGTTTGTAGATGCAATAAACACCGAAAGCGGCGATGAACATGGCCTGGATCGGATGATACAGATCATTACCCGCCGATGCGGTGATAATCCCGGCAAGACCACCGGAATAGGTCCAGAAGGCATCGCCCTTGGAGACCACATAGGCCGCCATCAGGCCACCCGACAACGACATCAGGAAGTTGAAGGTGATGGCCGACAAAGTGGTCGGCGCAAGATAGATGTTGGTCGCGGTCCAAGTGGTACCGGTGATCTGACCGTCGATAACTTCAGGTGCGATGATCGGCACATTGCAGGCGGCGTAAAAACCCCAGAAGCCGGTGTAGATCATGAAGAGACCCAAAGTCACCATCCAGGGGTTGTGAGGCGGGATATCACGTGGGGTTCCATCGGGGCGGAACTTGCCCAGACGCGGGCCCAGGACGACGAGAATGCCAAGGGCAAAACCACCGGCAATAGCGTGAATGACACCTGAAGCGTAAGCGTCATGATAGCCGAGCAACTTGACCATCCAGCCGTCCGGGTGCCAGCCCCAGGACGCCCCGATGACCCAGGTCACCGAGCCGACCAGGATCGCCAGGATCCAGAAGGCGCCGGAGCGAATGCGTTCAATAACCGCACCGGAGACAATCGAGGCCGCCGTCCATGAGAACAACAAAAACGCCGCCCAGAAAACACCGTTGATGCGGTCGGCAATGTTGGTGCCCATCGCCGGATCCCATGGCCTGGCGCCGGTTGCCGCCGCATAGTCGAGGCCTTTGCCTTCGAAGATCCACGGCCCATTGGGGAAAGCGAAATATATCCACCAGCCGAAGAAGAAGAAGGTTACCGTGACCAGCGGGATGATCATGGTATTTTTCATCAATGTATGCATGTGGTTACGTCGCCGGCTCGCGCCCACTTCGTACATGCAAAATCCCACATGGATCAAGAACATGAACACCACGGTCACCCAGTAATAAAACTCGGTAAAAATGGTGGTAATCGCCTCTATATTGCTTCCCATGGAAGTTCTCCCCCTCCTACCTCATTTTGAGCCTGGTACCGCCGCATTGACAGCATCGGCCCTTCAAAATTTGCTTGTGGAGAAAAACAATTCCGGCGGCACAACCGGCCAACCGCCCCTGTTTCTCGCCCCTTCTTTAAAGGAGTCGCGCTGGTAGGATTAGCACCACTCTTTTGTGAGTTCTGACAGTCGGCCTAGCCAACTGGTTGCAAGTTCACAACAAATAGTATCCCCCGACCTTTGCGGCACCCACGAACCCGCAAAAGTGGAAGCTGACTATGAACCGGCTTTGAATAAAGTGCAACACTCGTTCACCAGAGGAAACAAATACAACACTGAAAATGAACCCGGGACCGCATCCCCAACACGTCGCAACGCGGGTATAAAAACCCGTATTACAAATACGCCAGTGTGCGGTCCGACTGATCTATGCAGCGGTTTTGATCGTCGCTTCATTTGGCGTATCTGTGCAGTTTTTCGGTGCGGCACCTGCAGCGGCGCCGATACATTTACACGTATAGACCGGTTGCGCCTTCAAGGTGAATGTACCTGCCGCGGTGCCGGCGGCCACTTTTGCCTTGACGCTTTTTCTCTTTTCATCCCGCAAGGTCACCGCCCTGCCCCTCTGGCCCGCTTTGGTCCATGTCGTACTGACGTGGCTGCAACCGCTTGTGGCCTGGCTGCAGCCGCTGTTCTTGGCCAGTGAAGTATCAAGAGTATAGGTTTTGGTCTTCCCGGCCGTGATCGTATCGGGGCCATCTTTGCATTGACCAGGCTCAGGGGCGCAGACTCGACGGGGGCCGCCCATACGCGGCATGGAAGTTCTGTGAAAAGTGCGACGAGCTTGAAAACCCCGTCGCCAGGGCGATCTGGGTGATCGACAGCGTCGTCTGGGAGATCAGATCGCGCGCCTTGGCCAGCCTGATACCGCCATAGAATTTCATCGTGCTCCGCCACAGATTCTGGTTGAAAAGGCGATTGAGCTGGCGTGGGCTGACCCCGGCGAATATTGCCAGCTGTCCCAGACTAAGAGGGTCGGCAATGTGGTTCTCCATCGCTTCGATGGCGGCGATCACCGCCGGGGTGTTGGACCCGTATCGCGCCACAAGCCCGGCCCGCTGCGGCCCGCCCGAGGGGCGAATGTCGGTATGCATGAACCAATCGCTGACGGCGCCGGTGAACTCCGCCCCGTGGCGCTCGCTCAAAAAGGCGTGCATCATATCCAGCGGCGCGATACCGCCGGCACAGGTCATCCGGTCGCGGTCGATGACATAAAGACTGCGCTCGATCATCAGCTCCGGCGAGATTTCCGCCAGAGTTTCGGCATGCTCCCAGTGCACAGTCATGCGACGGCCCTCCATCACCCCCGCGAATGCCAGAACGACCGGGCCGCCCGACACTCCCCCCAGAGCCACGGGGCCCGCCGCCAGACGCCGCAACCAGCGAAAGAGGCCAGGGTCCTTGAAGGCCACCGGATCACCGCCGGCAAAAACCAGCACCAGATCAAAATCATCCGTAACCCGGGCAAGGGCCGTGGCCGGTACCACCGCGCCACTGGAACTGGTGGCTTTATCGCCCGCCGGTGAAATATGCCGGATTTGGTACAAGGGACGCGATTGCAGGTAATCTTGTCCCAGAATTTTGGGCGCCAGCAGGTTTGCCGCCCGCAGCGGTTCGACCACGGCGGCATAGGACATCAGCGCAAATCCGTCGATCAGCACCAGGCCAATGACAAACGGCCGGAATTGTCGAGAACTTTCGTCCATTCTTCGATAGTTTCTGTCCATATTCCGAAAGTCAAGCCCCACCCATCCGGCAGATGATGCGACCGGGACAAGGACACCAAATGCGCTATTCCGCCTGGAAAATTTTCACCCAAGCCCTGGGGGGCAATAAAGGCTGGACGCCGGCCTGGCGCGATCCGGAGCCTAAAGCCGGTTACGATGTCATCATCATCGGCGGTGGCGGCCACGGCCTGGCCACGGCCTATTATCTGGCACGCGAATTCGGCATCACCAATATCGCGGTACTGGAAAAGGGCTGGATCGGGTCGGGCAATATCGGCCGCAACACCACTATTATCCGCTCCAATTATCTGTTGCCCGGCAATCAGCCGTTCTACGAATTCTCGATGAAACTGTGGGAGAATCTCGAGCAGGATTTCAATTTCAACGCCATGGTCTCCCAGCGCGGCATCTTGAATCTTTCCCACTCCGACCCCCAGCAAGACACATTCGCAAGGCGCGGCAACGCCATGGCAATGTCAGGGGCCGATGCGGTGCTGCTGGATGAGAAAGGGGTGCGCGACCTGTGCCCCTTCCTTGATTTCGACAATGCCCGGTTTCCGATCACCGGCGGGCTGTGGCAGCCCCGCGCCGGCACCGCGCGCCATGATGCCGTCGCCTGGGGGTACGCTCGCGGCGCAGATGCCCACGGCGTTGATATCATTCAGAATTGTGAAGTCACAGGCTTTGATATCCGGGACGGCAAGGTGCTCGGCGTTGAGACCAGCCGTGGCCCCATCAGCGCAAAAAAGGT
>QILX01000368.1 GCA_003232175.1 Hyphomicrobiales bacterium
GATTCCGCCATCATCATCGACAAGGCGAGGGCGGCGGGCATCAATTTCATCGATACGGCGGATGCCTATAATGACGGCCGTTCCGAGGAAATCACCGGATCAGCGGTGCGGGCCCACCGCATGGACTGGATTGTCGCAACCAAGCTCGGCAACGGCCCATTCGATCCGCCCAACCGCCGGGGCTCGTCCCGGTACTGGATTTTCGAGGCTTGTGACGCATCCTTGCGGCGCCTGGGTCTGGACCATATCGACATCTACTACCTCCACAGGGAGGACCTGGATACCGACATGGCAGAAACGGTGCGGGCAATGGGCGATCTGATCCGGTCGGGCAAGATCCGCTATTTTGGCATCTCCAATTTTCGCAGCTGGAGAATTGCAGAGATATGCAACATTTGCGACCAGCTAAATATCGACCGACCAATTGTCAGCCAGCCCTACTACAATGCCCTCAATCGCATGCCCGAAGTCGAACACCTGCCGGCTTGCGGTCACTATGGGCTCGGCGTATTCCCATATAGCCCCATGGCCAGGGGCGTGCTGACGGCCAAATACCAGCCCGGCGCGGCGCCTGCGGCGGACAGCCGTGCCGGTGTCGGGGATGCGCGCATGATGGCGTCGGAATGGCGGGAGGAATCCCTCGTCATCGCCGCCAAGATCAAGGACCACGCCGAAGCGCGCGGCACCACCCCGGGCCGCTTCGCCGTGGCCTGGGTGCTAGCCAACCGCTTCGTTACCGGCACCATTGTCGGCCCCCGCACCCTTGAGCACCTTGATGGGGCCCTGGGAGCCGAGGATTTCGAGTTCTCCTTGGAAGACGAAGCCTTCGTAGATGCCCTGGTCCCGATTGGCCATCCCTCAACTCCGGGATATAGTGATCCTGAATACCCAATCGAGGGGCGAGTTTTACGGGCTTAGTAATTTTGAGGTTCTAGAGGCCGGGCCATGGCAATCCACAGATCGGCGTTAGATAACCGGACGAATTCGGGGCCATTGGGTCTTTTAATTTTCCTTGCCACCGTGCTGTTCGCTGGCGTGGCGGCGGCCCAAGTCGACGGTCGGGTGGTAAACAAGAATTGGAATATCACAAAATTTGAAGACATGGTCTATTTGTCACCAAGACTAGTGGACCTTGATGGCACCCGTCGCAAAGATTACTCCGCCGCCGACATAGCGGTGATCCGCAAAAAAGGATTATTTGCCATCGGCCGGGAGCGGAACAATCCAGAAGGAACCCGGTTCATTATCGTTGGTATACCGCAGCCGATTTGCCGCAACAAAGCCGGTCTTACGAGATTTTTCGTCCTGCCGGCCAGGCTCGAAATCCGTGTTGATGGCCGGAAACACAGATCGATCAAATTGGCGGCCCAATGCGGTATTTCTTCAATTGCCAGGGAAGCCGATATCGGCTCTCAGGCGTTTACCCTTATCACCACCGCGTTTCGGCGTGGACGGACTGCCAATGCACGGATTATGGTCGGTAATCAGCTGATTTTAGGGTACGAATTCACTCTCACCGGATTTACCGAGGCCGCCAGCGCTCTGGAACGAAATATTTTCTAAAGCCTGTCTCCCAAAAGTGGGAACCGATTTTGGAAAAAAAGACTTGGCCAAACAAAGGCCTAAAGCAGTGTTGCCAATCAGAATGATCGCGGCTCGCTTTGGGGTATTTTTCAGGTCAACCGCACCCGGTCAGTTTTGCCCCTACGCCAGCTGGTGCGCCTGGGCTTCAGCCTGCTTCTGCACTGCCGACTGAACCTTTTCAAAGGCCCGGACCTCGATCTGGCGCACACGTTCGCGGCTGACGCCAAACTCCTGGCTCAGTTTTTCCAACGTCAGCGGGTCCTCATCCAGCCGCCGAGCGGTGAAAATGCGGCGCTCGCGTTCATTGAGCTTGTCGAGAGCCTCCGACAGCATGGCGCGGCGCTGGCTCAGCTCCTCGGATTTACCCAGCGCGGTTTCCTGATCTTCGGTATCGTCGACCAGCCAGTCCTGCCATTCGCCTTCGGTATCAGCCCGCAAGGGGGAATTCAGCGAGGCGTCACCACCAAGACGGCGGTTCATCGAGACGACGTCATCTTCTTTGACGCCCAGTTTCTCGGCGATATGGGCCACCTGGTCGGGGCGCAGATCGCCATCGTTCAGGGCCTGGATGCGGCTTTTCATCTTACGCAGATTGAAAAACAGTTTTTTCTGGTTGGCGGTGGTGCCCATCTTAACCAGGCTCCACGAGCGCAGGATATATTCCTGAATGGCGGCGCGGATCCACCACATGGCGTAGGTTGCCAGGCGAAAGCCTTTTTCGGGCTCAAAGCGTTTTACCGCCTGCATCAGCCCGACATTACCCTCAGAAATGACTTCGCCGATGGGCAGGCCATAGCCCCGATAACCCATGGCGATTTTGGCGACAAGACGCAAATGGCTCGTCACCATCTTGTGGGCGGCCTCGCGGTCGCCATGCTCGCGCCAGCTCTTGGCAAGCATGTATTCTTCTTGCGGTTCCAGCATCGGAAAACGGCGAATCTCATCGAGATAGCGCGACAGGCCGTTTTCGGCGGAATAAATCGGTATCGTGTTCCGAGCCATTTTTGCCACCCACTTTCAATCAGAGCGTTTACCGCCCGTAACTATATATAGGGATGATTTAAGTTCGGAGAATGCCAAGTAACATTAAATTTTCTTTAAGTTAAGATGAAGCGCCAGCAAATCAGCGGGTAAAGGGCTTTCAAACCGCATGACGCGGCCATCGTCGGGATGGGTGAATTGAAGCAATGCCGCATGCAAGGCTTGTCGCCCCAGAGTTTGGACCTGGGCACGGGCTCCGGCGCTCAAAAGGGCAGATTTGGTCCGGTGGCTTCGGCCATACAGCTCATCGCCAATCAGCGGCACGCCGATCGCGGCCATGTGAACCCTGATTTGATGGGTACGACCGGTTTCAAGGCGGCAACGCACCAGACTTGCCAGCGGCACATCTTTTTTAGCGGTCCCAAAGGTTTCAAGGCGCTCAAAATGAGTGATCGCCACACGCCCATTCCTTGCCCTTACGGCTTGACGCAGGCGGTCATTGGGATGGCGGCCAAGAGGTTTGTCGATAACCCCTTTAGCCCGCACCGGCGCGCCCCAGACAAAAGCCAGATAGGCCCGCAGAAGCGCGCCGGTGCGGCCATGGTCGGCAAATTGGTCCGAAAGCGCCTGATGCGCCGCGTCGGTCTTGGCGACAACCAGAAGCCCGCTGGTGTCTTTATCGAGGCGATGAACAATTCCCGGCCGGCGCACACCGCCAATGCCCGAAAGGCTGCCGCCGCAATGGGCCAGAAGCGCGTTCACCAGCGTGCCGCTCTCATGGCCCGGCGCCGGATGCACCACCAGACCCGCCGGTTTTTCAATGACGATAACCGCGTGATCTTCAAAAACGACATCAAGGGGAATGGTTTGAGCTTCAGGAATTGCGGGCTTGGGAAGTGGGACGGTAAGCTGATAGGTTTCTTCCGGTTTGACCGCCTTGGAGGGCTCTTTTATGGTGCCGCCCGTGCCCGAGACGTGACCTTCACGTATAAGGGCGGTTATCCGCGAACGCGAGATATCGGGCAGGCTGGCGGCCAGGAAACGGTCCAGCCGCAGGCCCTTGTCATCTTGGGTGGCGGTGAAATGATAAATTTGACCCTCAGCCGGCTCAGACCCCGGTTCTGGAATTGAAAGTGACGGCATGACGAAGGCTGCGTCCCAAAACATTGATCAAAGTTCAACCGAAGATATCCCGCCAAATCCGCGCGGCCTGAAAACCGCCGTCATCATCATGGGGGTGTTGCTGATCGTCGGATTCTTCGTGGTTTTCGCCACCATCATATATCGTGTTTCGTCATCTGGCGATGGCACTGAATCAGCAACGCCGCGCGGTGTGTTTGGCGAAATCGATGTTGGCATCCCGGCGGGCGCGAAAATTATCTCCACCACCCTTGATGGCGACCGGGCACTGTTGCGTATCGTCGGCGCGGACGGGGTCGAGACGCTAATCATATTCGATATACGCCGCGGTCTTGAGGTGGGGCGTTTTCGTCTTAACCCGGGTTGAGCCTGATCCCGCAATTCATCGCTTGATCGCAAGTGAGGTGGTGCGATATATCTTTGATATCTCATGATCGGCCACGCCCCCATCGTCTAGTGGCCTAGGACGCTGGCCTCTCACGCCGGAAACAGGGGTTCGAGTCCCCTTGGGGGCGCCAAAATACAATTCAGTCCCAGTGAATATAATTTAAGGTAATTCAGGCTCAATCAGATTGCATCTCAAACCGCCATTGCATTTCATCCATACTAAGTTTGCTCACGCTAATGTTGGCTATACGAACTTTGCAGGCATTCTTGTTTAAACAGGCAGACCAATTGCCTGGTTGACCTTCATCCCCCTGTTCTCTGCATGGTAAGTTGGGTATGGAACACGATTTGAGGTATCGATTTCACGTCTAAGCCACGCCTTCTCCTCCAGTTGCTGTAATGACTTAGATAGCGCCCGGTCCGTAATTGTAGCTAAATCTGACTTGATTGCCGAGAAGCGTTGAGGCGTGGCCG
>QILX01000304.1 GCA_003232175.1 Hyphomicrobiales bacterium
GAGGTAGAGGCAGCATTGGGTCTGTCTCTGGCTCTGGCGGACGACGATGAGGAATACGATACCATTGGCGGGTTGATTGTGTCGCTTATCGGCCGGGTGCCAGTTCGGCGAGAGATCATTAAACATCCTGCTGGGGTCGAATTTGAAATTATCGATGGCGACCCACGCCGTGTGAAGCGATTGCGGGTACAATCTAATTTGGCGGATCTCGAAAAGGTTCGGGTAAAACCACCTCGGCCACGAGCCGAGCCCGTTCCGGACGTCGAATCCAACCCGGATACCGAAACCAAATGATCGTCTACCAAAGCTCTTCGGCATGAACTGGTTTCGCAGTTTAATTGCCGCGATCACCGTGTCGTGGGGGTGGCGGCGTCTTTTGGTGGCTTGCCTTGCCGGTTCGATTCTGGCCCTGGCCCTCGCGCCGATCTTCTTTTTGCCAGCACTTTTTGTCTCGTTTCCAATTCTTGTGTGGTTGCTCGATGGCGTGACGGAACCTGGGCCGGGCGACCGACGATTGGGCATTTATATCCAGGCATTTGGAATTGGTTGGGCATTTGGGTTTGGCTATTTTCTCGCCGGACTATATTGGGTCGGTTTCGCATTTCTGGTCGATGCGGCGGATTTTGCCTGGATGTTGCCGTTTGTTGCCGTAGCCTTGCCTGGCGGGCTGGCGATTTTTATTGGCCTTGCCACGGTGATTGCCCGGGCACTGGCCGGTCTTGACGGGAGCCGGGGAGCAGGACGTTGCCTGGTTCTTGCGGCGAGCTGGACGGCAATTGAAGCGGCAAGAGGCACCATACTAACCGGTTTTGCCTGGAACCGTGTTGGCCAGGCGATGGCTGGCTCAGATGCCCTGCTGCAGGGAGCGGCTTTTGTTGGCGACCTCGGTCTTACCTTTTTTTTGGTCGCCATCGCATCGGCACCGGCAACTCTGGCGGATCGTGAAGGGCACTTGCGCGGGTGGCGGTCCTCGGCGGTTGCACTTGTGGCCTTGGGTGCATTGTGGGTTGCCGGAGATTATCGTCTGTCCCAGGCCAAAAACGACAATGTAGAGGGGGTTCGCCTTCGTATCGTACAACCGTCTATCAGCCAGAAAGAAAAATGGGTCCCGGCCAATCGCTCCCGAATTATCGCAGACTATCTTGAACTCTCCGATGCCGCTACATCGCCGCAATCCATGGGGATTGAAGGCGTAACCTACCTTGTGTGGCCCGAGACTGCCCTACCTCTGCTGTTGCAGTCTGAGCCTGGAGTCATCGCGGCCATTGCCGCCCTGCTGCCCGCCGATACGATTCTGCTGACCGGCGGTGTCAGGACAGCCCCCCGCCCCGGCGGTGGCAGAGACGTCTTCAACAGCGTCCTGGCATTTGATGGCGAAGGCCGCCTGCTGGACCAATATGACAAGCAGCGCTTGGTGCCATTCGGTGAATATCTTCCTTTTCAGGATGTACTGGAAAGATGGGGTATCGGCCAGCTAACGAGGTTGCCAGGCGGGTTTTCCGCCGGTACCGGGAAACGGGTGATGAACCTGGGCGGCGGCCCGGCATTTGCGCCGCTGATCTGTTACGAAATTATATTTTCAGGCAATGTCGCGCCTGCCGAAGGTGAGCAAACGCCAAGCTGGATCCTCAATCTTACCAATGACGCCTGGTTCGGCGACAGCGCCGGCCCTTACCAGCACTTGGCCCAGGCCCGGTTTCGTGCCGTCGAAGAAGGCATCCCGGTAATTCGGGCCGCCAATACCGGCATTTCAGTGGTTGTCGACCCTTTTGGCCGGATTGTCGATCAGATAGAGTTAAATCAACGTGGTGTCTTGGACGCAAACTTGCCAAAATCCATTGATGAGACTATTTACAGAAAAATCCGCAACTACCCTACTATTATGTTGATATTTGTCATTTTTATAGCCCGGTTGTGGCAGAATATTACTACAAGCGGAAAAACGAATATGTAATTAGAGAATTTTATTGCACAGTCCATTTGACCAGCTTGATTCTCGGCTTTAGATGTTGTGGGTGCAGTACGTTGCGGTTGCGGTGCAATAGCTGTACAAACAAATGGAATTTACCTTTTGCACCGTGCCGAAGATTGCGAGATTTGATGAACAAAGCACAGAAATCTCCGCACCCTATTGACCAATTTGTTGGCGGGCGCGTTCGCCAGCAACGTATGTTCGTCGGCATGAGCCAGGAGCAATTGGGCGAAAAGCTGGGACTTACATTCCAACAAATACAAAAGTACGAAAAGGGTGCTAATCGGGTCAGTGCCTCCCGATTGTGGGAAATGTCAAAGATTTTTGAAGTCCCGATTTGTTATTTTTTCGAGGGAAACAAAACCAGCCATGACGGGCACGTCCACAATGATGTGGGCTTAGCCGAATCAGAACAAAGTGGACTGGTTGGCGGTAGCGATTCCGAGCGTCTCAGGCTCAATCGTTATTTTGTGCGGATAACCGACCCCTCGCTTCGCCGCGCCGTGATCGACCTGGCAAAGTCCATTGCCGGAACCAGCGCCAGCGACAACGCTTGACTGTCCTCAAAGCCTTTGCGACAAACGCGCCATTGTGGGTGTCTGTGCCTGTTTCGACTTTTTCCCAACGATTGAGCCCTGAGCCGTCAACGGTAAAATGGCCTGCACCAAACAGCAGGACCTGAAGCAGGGCCCGAAACTGGTTGGTGGTGTTGGGCATGGGTGCAAGACTCTAATTTTCGCGGGGCATGAGCGATTATGGACGATTATCTTTTTACCAGTGAATCTGTTTCCGAAGGACACCCTGACAAGGTCTGTGACCGCATCTCCGACGCCATTGTCGATGGCTTTCTGGCCGCCGACCCTCAATCCCGTGTGGCTGTCGAAACCCTGACCACAACCAATCTGGTAGTTCTTGCCGGTGAGGTTCGCGGGCCGTCTACAATGAATGCCGACCGAATGGAGGAGCTGGCCCGCAATTGTGTCCGCGACATCGGTTATGAACAGGATGGTTTTAACTGGAAGACCATGGATGTCCAGGTCCATGTTCACGAGCAGTCCGCCGATATCGCCCAAGGCGTTGATGCTTCGGGCAACAAAGACGAAGGTGCCGGTGATCAGGGCATTATGTTCGGATACGCCTGCCGCGAGACCGATGTGCTGATGCCGGCTCCAATTCACTTTTCACACCAGATTCTCCACGATATGGCCAAGGCGCGTCATGAGGGGCGGGCGCCGGGGCTTGCTCCTGATTCCAAAAGTCAGGTAACGCTGGCTTATGAAAATGGCCGACCGGTGCGCGCAACTTCTGTTGTGGTCTCAACTCAACATGCCGAGGGGATCGAGCAACAAGCTATTCGGGAAATCGTCCGCCCTTTTGTTGAAGATGCTCTCCCCCGGGGGTGGATGTGTCCCGAGAATGAATTCTACGTCAATCCGACGGGAAAATTTGTCATTGGCGGACCCGATGGCGATGCCGGCCTTACCGGCCGCAAGATCATCGTTGATACCTATGGCGGCGCGGCTCCCCATGGGGGGGGTGCCTTTTCTGGCAAGGATTCTACCAAGGTCGATCGATCGGCGGCCTATGCGGCGCGTTACCTGGCTAAAAACGTTGTCGCAGCCGGCCTGGCCGACAAGTGTACCATTCAGCTTGCCTATGCCATCGGGGTTTCCAAGCCGCTGTCGATCTATGTCAGGTTGGACAAGAGATCATCGACAAGCCCGGCCAAATTGTCCGGGGCCCTGACCGAGGTGATGGATCTCAGTCCGCGCGGACTTCGCGAGCATCTCCGGCTTGACCGGCCAATTTATGAGCGCACTGCCGCCTATGGCCATTTTGGCCGTATACCCGAAGACGATGGCGGGTTTTCCTGGGAGAAAACCGACTTGGTTGAAAACATCAAATCCGCGATGAGTTAATCCGGCGGCTCGCCTGACTATATGTCCCTCATGACTGGAACAACTGGCCCCTTACGCCGCCCGCTGATTTACGGTCGGCGCCAGGGACATCGCCTGCGCGGGCATCAGGCAAAACTCATGGCTTCGCTGCTGCCGCGCCTGGCGATCCCGAAAGCCGAGCCGGGGCAGCTTGACCCCAGATCGTTATTTGCTCCCCTGCCAGGGTCCTCCCAACGCGATGTTCGCCTTGAAATTGGTTTTGGCGGTGGTGAACATCTTCTGGCTCGCGCGGCGGTAAGCTCTGAAACCGGCTATCTGGGAGCGGAGCCCTTTGTCAACGGCGTTGCCAAACTGCTCGCCGGCATTCACGCCCATGACCTTCAGAATATTCGCATTCATCACGACGACGCCCGCGATCTGATGGAGTGGCTAGCGCCGGCATCCATCACTGGAGTTGATATTCTTTATCCCGACCCTTGGCCTAAATCCCGGCACCACAAGCGCCGTTTTATCCGGACCAGCACAATTGCCGAACTTGGCCGGATCATGCGCCCCGGAGCGGAGCTGTTGTTTGCCAGCGATATTGAAGATTATGTCCGGTGGACCCAAGATCTGATGGCGGACGCCGCCGAATTCCAGCCAGTCCACCCGGTCGGCGGGGACCAGCGGCACCCGCCGGATGGAAAAAGGCCATCGCCGCCGGGCGGGTGCCGTCCTATCTCACATTCAAACGCACTTAAGAGATTTTCGCTTGTGCTGAGCGGCAACGCGTATATATTTCAGCAAACATTTAATAAAGGAATTCCACGATGACCGCCCATGGATTTTTTCACTGGAATGAATTGATGACCCGCGATGTCGCTAAGGCCATGTCGTTTTACACCAAGACCATCGGCTGGTCATTCAATGCCATGGAGATGGGCCCCGACTTCACCTATAATATTGCCATGGTAGACGACAAACCGGTCGGCGGCATATTTGAGATGAAGGGCAAGGACTTTGAAGACATGTCCGAGGGGTGGATGTCTTACCTCGCCGTCGACGACGTTGACGCGCGGTTGGAAAAGGCCAAGACCGAAGGCGCCATGGTCATGCGCGAGCCCTTCGATGTACCCAATGTCGGACGTATCGCCATCCTCAAGGACAGCGGCGGCGCGACCATCGGCTGGATGACGCCAGCGGAGGCATAATACGCCAAGGTGTAGAGCTGGTTTCAGCCGTGACCGGCTCTATCGCCTGCTAACCGTAGGGACAGGCCCACGCCGATATCTTTTAGGTTGTTGTAGATTTCCTCCATGGGCTGGATGTAGTCGCTGTGGATTTTCGGATATCCACGCCCTTTCACGGTTTCATAGTTTGAGGGCTCAATCAGTCCCTCCATTCTGCCTTCAGCCTCCGAAGCCGGGAAAACGTCGCGCAGGATCGCCGCCGCTTCTGGCACCCGCATGCCTACGAGCAACTCCAACACCGCTTCCCTTGTAACATCGCCGCGTGCCGAAAAATCCGGGAGGCGGGCGGCGAGCAAAACCAGTCGCATGATCAACGCTAACCGGATCGCATGGAGGAGGTGAGTTTGATCTTTATCCGTGACCGACGACCCTATCTTCTGCCCGCCGTCAAGGCCGATCTCGTCAAGTGCCGCATGCAGGGAAATGGCATCGGTGCGCAGGCGGTTCTGAAGCCGCGAGATCGCATTGAAGCGGGCATTGTCGCGCACCAGGCGCGCAAGGGTCAGGCAGGCATCCGCTGTACCCGGTTCGCTGCGGCCATAGGCTCGCGCCACCCAGAAACCGCCATCAAATATTGCCCCATAGGCGGCCATGGCCGTAAGGCTCGACTGGCGTTTGGAAAATGCCACCATTTCCATGACCATCCTCATGCGCGGCGACCGGCGGGCCAACTCGACAAAGCGGTCAAATTCAGAACCGGCGGCAAGGCCGATGCCGGCGACGGCATTGGCGGCATAACCAAGTTGTTGGAGGATGGCATTGTGGGGGATGGCCCGGATGCGGCTCAGATCCTCGGCCAGCGACGTCGGCCGGTCACCGTCCGGCCGCCGTGTCTGGCGCGAGCCGGTCCGGTGCAACAAATGGGTACCAAAGGCGCCGATGGCGGCTCGGTAATCGTGATCTTCGAAAAGGTTCTGCTGCCAGGCCCGCAAGGCACGGTAGAAGTCCCAGGTAAAGGCGATGTCGCTGTAAAATGGGTCGTCTTCGACTTCCATGGATTCGGGTGGAGTTTCAGCCATGGCCAATCCCGCCACTGTCACGCATGCCAGGTCCGGGCGGCTCAAGGCGACAAAACCATCGCCGCCCTGAAAACTGGTTTCATGCTTAAGGTCAATATTGGC
>QILX01000145.1 GCA_003232175.1 Hyphomicrobiales bacterium
AGTCCGCCGTCGGGCTCTCCACCTGTTGCCGCAGCGGCCAAATCAATCCTCCATTTTTGATCTTGGGGTTGTTAAAACCTGTCTCCTGAAAGCGGGAACCGGTTTTTGGGAAAAAGACATGGGCCAGTAAAGGTCCAGAGCAATGGCGCTGTCCTGAGTGATCGCGACTTGCTTTAGTACTTCCAGGCTCGGCCTTTGCCAATGGCCTCATCGCCGAATCGTTTTCTCAGCTCATCCAATGTGCGCTCCACCAGGGCCCGTCGCTGAGCGCCGGCCTCAAAAAGATCGGGCGGCACTTCCTGGTCCGCCGCGGCTTCGATGAGATCGGTAAACCCCACGCCCAGAAGCCTGTAAGCGGTTCCATCGGTTTCTTTAACCAGAAGCGGGCGGGTGGCGCGGAACAGGTCTTCGGCAAGCTGGGTGGGCGCTGCAAGCCGCTGATTGCGTGTCCGGGTGCGAAACCCTGAGGTTTTGAGTTTTAGGACCGCGGTAGCGCCAAGGTGACCGCCGGCCTTGGCCCGCGCCGCCACCCGCTCACACAATTTCCACAGCCGTCGTTCCAGCTCAATGGGGTCAGAGATATCGTCGTTGAACGTTGTTTCCGTGCTGACGCTTTTTGTGGCGCGTTTAGGCGCCACGCGCCGGCTGTCCTGCCCCAGGGCCAGGCGGGACAGCCGTTTGCCGAGCTTGCCAAACCGGGCCAGCAGCATTTCAGGGTCGGCGGCTTGCAGGTCGCCCAGGGTATTGAACCCGGCGGCGGCCAGTTGCCGTGCCGTGACCGCGCCCACGCCCCAGATGTCGGTGACTTTGCGGGGGCGGAGAAAATCCACGGTTTCCGCTGCCCCGATAATTGAAAACCCGCGCGGCTTGTCCAGATCGGACGCCAGCTTGGCCAGAAATTTATTGTGGCTCAGCCCGACCGATACGGTAATGCCAATTTCCGCCTCGATGCGGCGCACCAGATGGATCATCGAGACCGCCGGGCTCGCTCCATGCACGGCCCGGGTGCCGGAAAGGTCCAGGAAAGCTTCATCAATTGAAATCGGCTCAACCAGCGGGGTGAGGGTGCTCATAAGCCGGCGCAAGTGCCGGCTCACCGCGACGTATTTGTTCATGTCGGGTTTGACCACCACAGCATCCGGGCACAGCTTGCGCGCCTTGAACATCGGCATGGCGGAGTGAATGCCGTAAATACGGGCGATGTAACACGCGGTCGATACCACGCCGCGCCGTGCACCGCCGATGATAACCGGCTGATCCGCCAGTTCGGGCCGATCGCGCTTTTCAACCGCGGCGAAAAACGCATCGCAATCAAGATGGGCAATGGTCAGCTCATCAATCTCGCCATGGCGGATCAGCCGGGGGCTGTGGCAATCCGCGCACCGATTGGCGGCGCCCGCCGCCGCCCCGCAATCCCGGCAATAGCCGCTCAAGGTTTGAGCCGGCCGCGTGCCGGAGGAATGTTTATCTCCGAAAGTCACATCCTCCTCACGTGTTCATGGTTTGTTTTAGCGGCAGTCTAAGCTGAATCCTGCAATACGCAACAATGACGCTAATCAGAATGATCGCAAAAGGGGGTTTAGTCCCGCCAAAGCCAGGCGGCGCCTCGGGCACCGCTGGCATCGCCATGAACCGGCGGCACCAGGTTCATATCTGCATGATCGGCAAAAATGTAAGGGGCGGCGAGGGCGGGCACCACCTTGTAAAGGTGGGCGGCTTGCGACAGGCCGCCGCCAAGCACGATAACATCAGGGTCCAGAATGTTGACGATCATCGCCAGACCCCGGGCCAACCGGCTGGCATGGCGGTCAAGGCACGCTTGCGCCGCGCCATTACCGGTCGCCGCGGCCGCCACAATATCTTCGCCGGACAGACGGTGGCCATTGGCGCGTTCGAAATCGTTTTCAAGCCCGGTGCCGGAAAGCCAGGTTTCAAGGCAGGAGCGCTGCCCGCACCAGCACTCATTTCCCGGAATTTCATCACCCTGCGCCCAGGGAAGCGGCACATGCCCCCATTCGCCGGTGGCGCTGTGGGGCCCGGAGGCTGATTTGCCGTTGTGAACAATGCCGCCGCCGCAGCCGGTGCCGACGATGACGCCAAAGACCGAACGGTGCCCCTTGCCGGCGCCATCGGTGGCTTCTGAAAGTGCCAGGCAGTCGGCGTCGTTTGCAGTGCGGACGGGGCGTCCGAGTTTGGCGCCAAGGTCGGCGGGGAAACTCCTGCCGTTGAGCCAGGTTGAGTTGGCATTCTGGAACACACCGGTGCGCGGCGAGATCGAACCCGGCGTCGCCACCCCGACCCCCGGCTTCGGCCTCAAGGGCGGCCACCACCGCGACAATGGTGTCAAGCGAGCCTTCATAGTTCCCCTTGGGGGTGGGACGCCGCGATGTCGCCAGAACCCTGCCGCCGTCACCAAGGGCAATGCCCGCGGTTTTTGTGCCCCCAAGGTCGATACCGATCTGAATGTCCATCTTACATAATCCTAGCCAGCAATTTCCCAGCAAATTACTCCGGCATCAAGTCTCCGGGCGCACGAAATATACCTGTTTCCATACCTGAATCGGTCACAAGAATTCGAGTAAAAAAATTTGGAGCAGGTCACAATATCTGTGCTTTGTCTAAACACCGCTTTGACCTTCCGGTTTGCCCGGCTGTTTATGATCAGGTTTCAGTTCCCGACTGCTCGAACCGAAAACGGATCGTCATGAACAAAACAAGCGCCAACCCGGAGAAAAGCGCGAAACCACCAGTCAGCGGCAGAATGGAACCGGCATAAAATCCTCCAATCCAGATCGCGAAAGGTATCGATATCAGCGTGGACAGGGCGCCGACGATCGCAGCGCCCATGCCGGCAATTTCGCCCAGGGAGCGCATGGCGAGCGCGTTGAGGTTGCTTACTAAAATACCAAACCCAAACAACATCGCGGCCAGGTATGTCAGCAATCCCCATAGACCGGGTTCAGTTTGGGACCAAACCAGCCAACCGCTACCGGCCACCGATATCAAGCACATTGACACAAGCGCCCACAACGAAAGCGCCTCCATCCCCAACCACAAAACAATTCGCCCATTTATGAACGAGGCCGCGGCAAGGCTAAGGGACAAGGCGCCGAAATAAAGCGGATATTGCACGCCCAGGCCGTATTGAACCTGCAGGATTTGCTGAGACATATTGAGGTAGGCGATAAAGGCACTCGACACCAATCCAAGCGAAACCGCGTATCCCATTGAAACGCGATTTCCTGCCACTTTGAGGACGGCGCTATAAAGGTTCGCGAATGAGTAGCGCGACCGTTTTTCCGCAACAAGCGTCTCGACAAGCCTGACATTCATCCACAAAGCCATCAGGGCCCCGGCGGCTCCGAAAACGATAAACAAACTCCGCCATTCAAAGGCAAGAATTACGCTTTGCCCCAAAAACGGAGAAACCGTCGGAACCATCACGAATATGACCATGATGAAGGACATGATCCTTCCCATGGCATCGCCGGCGAACCGATCCCGCACGATCGCAAGTGACACAACTCGGGGTGCGCCAAGGCCTAAACCCTGCACAATCTGCCCCATGAGCAGAGCGGTAAAATCCGTGGAATAATACGATATGGCCGTGCCAGCAATAAACAGGGCAAGCCCAAAGTTCATCGCGGATTTTCTTCCAAAACTGTCCGAAAGCGGGCCAAAAACCATTTGTCCCACCGCCAGTCCGCCAAAAAGCAGGGTGACGGACAGTCCGATCATATTTTGATCCGGCAGACCGAAATTCGCCGTCATGTTCTGAAATGCGGGGAGAATCATATTGACGGAAATGGCGACAAGCGCCATCAGCATGGCGTTCAGACAAATAAATTCCGCATCTGAGATTTCAGGTTTTTTTGTCAATCGCCGTTTGAAGCTCAATGGGAATTTCCCGCGTTGATTTGCGCCAGAATAAAACGCACCGCTTGCCTCCAGTCGCCGGTAAAAAGACCGACCCCTTCAATCGCCGTGAGGTGGCGGCGGAAACCGGCGTCCGGCACCAGGTGAATGGTGCTGATGTCCGGTGCGTCCTTGATTGCCGAGATGATATGCTCGGGGCTGTCGTCAAGGAACGCCACCGGCGCGCTGACCTTGGAGACCAGCCGCGCCAGTGCCGGTCCCTTCGGTCCTTCATTCACCACCAGGGGGTGAGTAAGGCCCAGCCGGTCCAGATTGGCGCGCCGGGCTGTTGCCGAATTTGCCGGCAGGTTGGTGAGGAATATGACATCGCCATAAGTTGCCAGCAGGTTGAGGGCGTCCAGGGCGCCGGGCAGGGGCGTCAGGTCATTGGCACATTCGGCAAAAAACTCGGCGATCAGCTCCTCCACTTTGGCCGCCGGCGCTTCAATGCCATTGGAATCGCGTATATTGCCATTGAGCGCATAACTGTCGCGGGCCAGCCGCCACCCGCGCGGCGAAAGCCACAGCTCCAGCCCGGATACAAAACCGAGCACCACTTCATCAACATCGCAGATTATCAGCGGTCGCCACGAACCGGGCTCGGGAAACGGGCCGTGGCTGGAATAATATATCTCAGATGTCACGATGGGTTGCCGGTCTGGCGGCCCGCAAGCTTGCGCAACGCCGCCGATGCCGCTTCGGGCGGGTGGCCGCTCTTCTGGGCAAAATCGATCAAAGTGCGCTCGTCGCCGGCAATGTGAGCGACAACGCCGGCCAGAAAGGCCGGCTCCTGCGCCGCAGCGCGCAAAACCTCCATGTCGATACCGCTTAGTGCCAGAAATCTTTCAAGCCGCACCTCGTCATTGGCAAGATAACCCAACATATCTATGGCAATGGCCTCAGCTTCGTCATTTGTCATCGATAAAATAGCCCCAAATTCAGCTTTGGTCGGAAAGGTTAAAGCGTTGGTTACGAAATCCTGTTCAACTCAACCGGGAGGCTACGAGGCATATCGTTTGTGCAAGGTCGCGCGTGCTGTAACGGATGGCCATAGATTATGGATGGAAGACGAATTTTGCCAGTCGCCAAACACTTCAGCGAGGCACCGCATATGGCGGTACAATCACTTATGCCGAAAACCGTTCTGATTGTCGAAGACAACGAACTAAACATGAAACTTTTCAACGACTTGTTGGAATCTCATGGGTATAAGACATTGCAGACGCGCAACGGCATGGACGCCATCGACATTGCCCGCGCCAAACAGCCCGACCTGATTTTGATGGACATACAGCTGCCTGAAGTCTCCGGGCTTGAAGTGACCAAATGGCTGAAGGAAGATGATTCGCTGCGCCACATTCCGGTGATCGCCGTGACCGCTTTTGCCATGAAGGGCGATGAGGAAAAGATCCGCAGCGGGGGTTGCGAGGCTTATATTTCCAAACCGATTTCGGTCGTAACGTTCCTGGATGCCATTGACGGTTTTTTGAAAGAACCCACATGAGCGCGCGGGTTTTAGTCGTCGATGATGTATTGTCCAATGTCAAACTCCTGCAAAGGCGGCTCACGGCGGAATATTTCGAAGTCATGACCGCCACCAACGGCGAAGAAGCCCTGAAAGCTGCAAGTGAGTCGGTCCCTGATATTGTCCTGCTTGATGTCGTGATGCCGGGCATGGACGGTTTTGAGGTCTGCAGGCGGCTCAAAAGCGATATCAACACCCAGCACATTCCGGTCATATTGATCACTTCGCTCGAATCCTCCGCCGACCGGGTCGAGGGGCTTGAGGCTGGCGCCGACGATTTTTTGACCAAGCCAATCGACGATGTGGCCCTGCTGGCCCGGGTCCGCTCACTGGTGCGCCTGAAAATGATCACCGACGAACTTCGCTCCAGGGCCGCCACCGGTGAGCGCATGGGGATTGTCGAACCTCTGAAATTCAACGATATCGATGTTGACGGCCGCGCCCGCATTTTGCTGATCGATGATCGGCCCTATTCGATCGAGCGGCTGAAGATGGTGCTTACCGATGAGCACGATTTTGAGTTTAGCTCTAACCCTGAAGAGGCCCTTGCGTATGCGGCCTCCGGAAATTTCGATCTATTGATAGTTTCGCTCAGTCAGTCCGGGGCGGACGGTTTGAGAATGTGTTCCCACTTGCGATCGGTTAATGCCACCCGCACCCTGCCAATCCTGGTGCTATCCGAGCCCGACGACAGCAAACGCCTGGCGCGCGCCCTGGACATCGGCGTTAACGACTATCTGGTGCGGCCCATTGAGCGCAATGAACTCCTGGCCCGGGTTCGCACGCAATTGCGTCATCGGCGCTATGCCGAACAGTTGCGCGCCGATGTCGAGCGGTCGATGAAACTAGCGGTAACCGATGCGCTGACCGGGCTTCACAACCGTCGCTACATGGAAAGCCACCTTACGACCCATATCGACAAAGCGGTCGAAAATAACAAAGAATTGTCGATCTTGCTCTTTGATTTGGACTATTTCAAATCGGTGAACGATACCTATGGCCATGAGGCTGGCGATTCGGTTCTGCGCCGGATTGGAGCGATTGTGGCCAATAACATCCGTGGCACGGACCTGGGCTGCCGATATGGCGGCGAGGAGTTTGTCATTATCATGCCGGGAGGGAATATTGCCACCGCAAGCGACATCGCCGGTCGTCTGCGCGCCGTTGTGGAGGCAACGGAATTTGAAATCACGGCAGAGGATGATCCGCTGAAAGTGACAATATCCATCGGCATTGCAACCGTACAAAGCTCCGATGACACACCTTTAAGTTTGTTACGGCGTGCCGACAGGGCACTCTATTGTGCCAA
>QILX01000331.1 GCA_003232175.1 Hyphomicrobiales bacterium
GCCACCCCCAGGATACAATCTATGGGGTGGCCGGGTGGGGGAGCGGGATGGCACAGACTTAACCCTTTAATCAACGAAAAGACTCTTCGGGCAGGCGCCGGCCGCCAAATAATTTCTCTATTTCCACTCCGCCAGGAATTCAATGGCCGATTTGGGGTCAAGCGGCCGGGCGTAGAAAAATCCCTGACCGTACTGGCAGCCCATATCGCGCAGTCTAGTGACATCAGATTCACTCTCGATGCCTTCGGCCACGACCTTCATGCCCAGATCGTGGGCCAGGCCGATGATCGATTTAAGGATCACCGGCGACCCCCCTGCCGCCGCACCGGCGACAAAGGATTTATCGACTTTCAAGGTATCAAAGGGGAAACGCTGCAGATATCCGAGCGCCGAATAGCCGGTGCCAAAATCGTCCAGGCTGAGGCCGGCGCCCATGGCGTGGATGCGCTCCAGAACATACGTCGCAAGTTCGGGGTTTTCCATCACCAGGGATTCGGTGATCTCAAGCCGCAACGATCCAGGCGGGATGTCGGCCCGGCTCATAATCAGACGTACATCGCGCATCAGATCCTGGCGAAAAATCTGGCGACTGGAGACGTTCACCGAAACGAAGATCTGCTGCTCCATTGTGAAAGCGCGGATCCAGTTGGCGAGCTGCCTCGCCGCGGCATCCAGCGCATAGTGGCCAAGCTCGACAATGACCCCCAATTCTTCGGCCATCTCGATAAATTCGTCCGGCGCCAGCTCACCATGTTCGGGGTGTTTCCAGCGCATCAGCGCTTCAAAGCCGACCACCCGCTCATGCACAAGGTCCATGATCGGCTGGTAGCGCAATTCGATTTCCTTGCGCTCAAGGGCCCGGCGCAGGTCGGCCTCCAGCCGCGCCCGGCTGGTGCGCTCGGACTGCATTTCAGGGCGGTAGATTTCGATACTGTCAAATCCCTTGGACTTGGCATGAACCATGGCCAGCTCCGCCGCCCGCACCAGTTCCTCGGCCGTGGACTGGAGGGTTTCGTCAAAGGTGGCAAAGCCGATCGACCCGGTTAGAAACACTTCCTGCTCGCCGACATAGATCGGCTCATTGAGCCTCTGGCGCAATTCGGCGGCGCAACCCTCCAGGTCACCGGGGCGGGCGGTGGACGTCACCGCCAGCACGAACTGGTCCCCTTGCACCCGCGCCAGGGTGTCCTGGGGGTCGACAAGCTCGCTCAGCCGCTGGGCGATAATGGTGATGATGCTGTCGCCGATGGCGTGGCCAAAGCTGTCATTGACGTTCTTGAACCGATCGATGTCGATAACAAAGACCGACGGTTTGCGGGCGCCACGCGAGCCGCTTTTGACCGCATTGATGGCGCGGGAAAGCCGGTCAAACATCAAGGCGCGGTTAGGCAGGCCGGTCAGGGCGTCATGCACCGCATCGCGCAGCAGGCGTTCACGTGACAGCTTTTCGGCGGTAATTTCCTGCAATGAGCCGATAAACCGCGTGGCAAGCTTGCCCTCGCGGGCCACCGAGCGGGCGCGTAAGTGATACCAGCGCTGGGTGCCGATACTGGTGCGCATGCGGATTTCTATGTCCAGCGAGCCTTCGGGGCGGGCGACGGCGGCGTTAGCGGCATAGATAAATCGGTCCTTGTCCAATTGGTGGACATGTTCAAGCCAACGGTCCTGGCTGCCGTCCAGCGAGCCCTCCGGCAGGCCCAGCGCCGTTGCGACCTCCCGGCCGACATTGATTTCCTCATCAGTGACACTCCAGTCCCAGATCGAAAGGCCGGTGGCGGAAAAAGCCACGGCTCGAAGACCCAGTTCGCTGGTTTTGCCTTCGCCAGTGACATCGACCGAAAATGCGTATTGCAGCACGGTGAACGATGAGATCATGACCACCAGCACAATGCCGGCGACATAAAGCGGCGGCGCCACATCGGGGTCCAGGGCACCGGCGAAAACCACGGCGGAAAGTACCGAAAATGCTGTCAGCGCCAGCCAGCCCGGTAGCAGCGAGATCGCCCTGCTGGAACCCTTCAGCGCGTAGCCGGCAACTACAACCAGACCGAATGCCGTAACCGCAAAGCCCACAATACGGGCGACACCGGCAATCTGGGCCGGGAAAAATACCGCCGCAATGCTGAGCAACACGATGGTAACGGACAGAAGCAGCATCATCCGTATGGCCCAGATCAACCGGCTGCCCAATTCAAGAAAAGTATAGAGCAAACCCGCCATGGCGCCGGCAAACAGCAATTCGCCGATCGCCCTGATGGACCCGTTCATCTGGCTGCTGATCCCAATACCGCTCTGCCAGATCCCAAATTCCGCGCCCAGCACCGCCAGCGCCGCCCAACCGGACAGCGCCGCCGCCGGATACATCGCCCGCCGGCGGACAACAAAAAGCGACGACATCAATATGGCCAGCAATCCCAAAATGCCGATCAGCAGCCCGTGAAATAGGGAAAGAGAACGGGTGTTGGCTTCATAAGTATCAGGGTCCCACAGTGTCAGCCGGTCCGGCGGCCGGCCCGAAATTTCCATGACATATGTCACAGCCTGGTCCGGCTTGAGTTCCAGTTCATAGATGTCAACCGGGCCGCTGCGGATGGCCCGGGTGACGGCATCGCCGGTCGCGACAATGCCCAGAACGCGTTTTCCAGTAACATGCGGCCAGAAAAACCCACTATCGGCGCTGCCCGAATTGTTGACAATAATCCAGCGGCGCAACGGGTCTTGCGAAGTATTCTTTAACGAAAACACCGCCCAGGCGGGATCGGTATTGCCGGCCCCTGCCTCCACCTCGATAACCGGCGAACCTCCGGCTTCATCCTCCAGGGTCAGTTTTGGGCCGATGCCATCATAACGATCGGTGGTCGTCGAGAGGTCAATGCGCAATACCTCCTGTGAGACAACAACGATATCAATTGCCCGCGCGCTGCCAGCGGAAAACACCAAAAATGCCGCAATCAGCACCTTGGCGCAGCGGCACCAGGTGGCATCTATGATGTTGTCGCCACCGCGGTCCGGCCACCTATGGGGAAAAAATCCAAGCCGCGGCCAAGGGCGGGAGCGGGACGGCACCGAAGAATCGGATAATGCTCTAGTTGGCATTGGCTCCCTGCAATTTCCGCCGCTTAACCAGCCCCCCAGAGGCCAGAGCGAGAATTTTCGATTCTACGGCGTCTGTCTTGGTACCTTTCGTCGCCCAAAGGCACAAGGGTTTGCAATGAAGGTTATTCACGAATAAATTTAACAACAGCCCGGCATTGTCGGGGCCTCAGACCCCAAAATCCTCGGCAATAAGGGCAAACAAGACGTGGTCCTGCCATTCGCCGTTGATCTTCAGGTAGCGGCGCGCATAGCCCTCGCGCTCGAAACCCATTTTGGTCAGCAGGCCCATTGAGGGCTGATTGTGGGGCAAACATGCCGCCTCGATACGGTGCAGAACCAAATGCCCGAAGATAAAGGGAATTAGAGCACCGATTGCAGCTGACATATGTCCCTGAGCGGCGAACGGCTCACCGACCCAATAGCCGACTGAGCAGGTCTGGGCCACGGCGCGGCGGATGTTGGAGATGGTGACACCGCCAACGATCTGGCTGTCAGCGGAGCGAAAGATAAAAAACGGATAGGCGCGATCGTCACGGATGTCGCGGTTGTAGCGGCGCAGGCGGCGTTTAAAGGCGCCGCGGCTGAGATCGTCCTGGGGCCAGAATGGTTCCCAGGGCGTGAGAAAATTGCGGCTATTTTCCCGAAGCTCGGCCCATGGCGCATAGTCGGCGATCATCGGCGCCCGTAAGTACACCCCCTCACCGCGAAGTGCCGGGGTTTGCTCATAAGGGCTGACAACTCGCAAAAACGCCATACTGTACTCCTCATTGCCCCCGAAAGTGATCGGGGGACGTCAGGCTTTGAATTTTTCCGCCATTTGCTCGCGTTTTTCAAGCTTCGATAGGTCGCCAACGGCACTTAATGTCAATTCCGATCCACCAAACAGCTTCGCGGCAAGGGTTCTGACCGCCGCAACATCGATGGCGTCGACCTTGGCCAGCAATTCATCGATTTCCAATACCCGCCCAAAAACAAGAACTTGCCGGCCAATTTGTTCGGCCCTGGCCGATGAGCTTTCCAGAGACATCAATAGTCCAGTCTTCAACTGGGCTTTGGCCCGGGAAATTTCCGCCTCGCTCACGGTTTGGGCAAATCGGGCCATTTCTCCGGCGGTGACCTCGACAAGCTCGCCGACAAGGTCCGGCGACGTCGCGGCATAAACACCAAAAACACCGCTGTCGCGGAAACTCGATGCAAAGGCGAAGATCGAATAACACAAGCCCCGCGCCTCACGCACCTCCTGGAAAAGCCGAGACGACATGCCGCCCCCAAGGGCGCTTGCCAGCACCCGCGAAGTATAGGCGTCGTCGTCAAGGTAGGAGACCCCTTCAAATTCGAGCACCAAATGGGTCTGCTCCAGCTCTCGGGTGGTGCGCGCTTCCCCTCCGACATAAGTTGCGGCGGCAGGCGTAGGCGC
>QILX01000072.1 GCA_003232175.1 Hyphomicrobiales bacterium
CTGGGACGACCAGGATACCTCCCATGAGGCGGCCCGGGCCGCCGGGGGGTCGCTGGTGCCGCCCGATGAGGTGGATTGGAGCGGCATTGCGGCGTTGGTCCTGAGCCCCGGTGTGCCTCTGACCCATCCTCAGCCCCATGCCGTGGTGCAATTGGCGCATCGGCACAACGTGCCAATACTTGGCGATGTCGAACTTTTTTTGCGTGAGTTGGAGGATAGGCCGGCGGGGACCAAAATTGTTGCCGTCACCGGCACCAACGGCAAGTCGACGACAACCGCGCTGATCGGCCATATTCTGCGGTCTGCAGGCCGGGATGTGCAGATTGGCGGCAATATCGGCAGTCAGGCGGTTCTTGAGCTTAAACCGTGCGTTAACCAAACTTGTTATGTTATCGAGGTCTCGTCGTATCAGATCGACCTGACCCCCGGTCTGAAGCCCGATGTGGCGGTTTTTCTCAACCTTTCGCCAGATCATCTGGACCGTCATGGCGGGTTTTCGAATTATGGGGCGGTTAAGGCGAAGATCTTCGCCAGCCAAGGGAAGGGCGACATGGTGGTTCTGGGTACCGACGATGCAGCCACAATTGCCATGGCCGGTCTTGTCCCCCAAGGCGTTGAAACTGTCCTTGTCTCTTCAAACCACAAGGTTTCCGGCGGCGTCTACTGCCTGGGCACGCGTCTTTATGATGCCATGTCGGGCCGGAGCGAAATTGTCGTGAATTTGGACGGTCTAGGCGGCTTGAGGGGCGAGCACAACCGCCAGAACGCGGCGGCGGCGACAGCTGTCTGTCTGTCGCTGGGGCTAGACCATGAGGAAATTGCCGCAGGCTTGCGCAGTTTTGGCGGGCTCGAACACCGGTTGGAGGAAATCGGTTCTGTTGGCCCGGTATTGCTGATCAATGATTCCAAAGCGACAAACGCCGACAGCGCCGAACGGGCTTTGCGGAGTTTTCGCAATATTTTCTGGATCGCCGGCGGCCGCGCCAAATCCGGCGGCATCGAGACGCTCCGGCCTGAGTTTGACCGGATCGAGAAGGCCTTCCTCATCGGTGAGGCGGCAGCTGAATTCGCCGAAACCCTTGTCGGGCACGTTGCCCATGAAATTTGCGGAACCCTGGACGTGGCTTTTGACCGCGCCGTAAAAGCCGCAGCTGCATCCAAAGATCCCGAGCCGGTTGTCTTGTTGGCGCCGGCATGTGCCTCCTTTGATCAATATCCCAGTTTTGAACATCGCGGCGAGGACTTCCGCCGGCTGGCCCAGGCGCTGATCGCAACGCAGACACAAGGAAAGAACGCGCCATGATGCAGTTCCGGCGGACCGATCGAGGGCTTTTGGCTGAGTGGTGGTGGACGGTTGACAAACCCATGCTGGCGGCGGTCTTTCTGCTGAGTTTTGTCGGGTTGATCATGACCCTGGCGGCCAGCCCGTCGGTCGCGGTGCGCCTTGACCAGCCCGAATACCATTTTGTCCTGCGGCAACTGATATTTTTCGGCCCCGCCCTTCTGATAATGATCGGGGTTTCGATGATGGGGGGGCGGCAGATCCGCCGCCTGGCGCTGATCATGTGTGTTGGCGGCATGGCAATGATGGTGGCCGCCATCCTTTTTGGCACGCCGATCAAGGGCTCGACCCGCTGGCTGTCTCTTGGTCCTATCGCCATTCAGCCTTCCGAACTGGTCAAGCCGGCATTCACCGTTCTGTCCGCCTGGTTTTTCGCCGAAGGGGCGCGGCGCAAGGATGTTCCGGGAACCGCCATGGCTTTTGGTCTGTTCGGCATATTCGCCGTCCTGCTGGTCATGCAACCCGACCTTGGCCAGACCATGCTGGTGACATTGGTCTGGGGATCGATGTTCTTTATGTCGGGCATGTCCTGGTGGTGGGTGATCGGGCTTGGTGGTACCGCCGTTGGCGGGCTGGTCTTTGCTTATTTTGTCCTGCCCCATGTGACCAGCCGCATCGACCAGTTTCTTTATCCCGAACAGAGCGATACCTTCCAGGTCGATACAGCGCGCGAGGCCATACTGAATGGCGGTTGGCTAGGGCAGGGGCCCGGCGAAGGCACGGTGAAACGTATTCTTCCCGATGCCCATACCGATTTCATTTTTGCCGTTCTGGCTGAAGAGTTCGGTATTATCGCCGCTATTGGATTGGTGTTGATATTCGCCTTCATCGTGTTGCGGGGCCTGTCCCAGGCCGCCGCTGGCAAATCTCCATTCGAGCGTCTGGCCATCGGCGGGCTGGCGTCACTCATGGGGGTTCAGGCCGGGATCAACATGGCGGTCAATCTCGGCCTCCTGCCCGCCAAGGGTATGACGCTGCCATTTATTTCCTACGGGGGTTCGTCGCTTCTGTCGGTCTCCATCGCCATGGGCATGCTTATGGCGCTGACCCGGCGGCGGCCGGGAGCCGAGGCACCGTTGACGGCTCAAAAACACCATCCGGATGGACAGGCACAAGCTGTA
Source organism: Hyphomicrobiales bacterium (assembly GCA_003232175.1). Taxonomy (GTDB): domain Bacteria; phylum Pseudomonadota; class Alphaproteobacteria; order Rhizobiales; family SZUA-8; genus SZUA-8. The sequence goes on from QILX01000072.1 coordinate 2,464, forward strand.
TGAGCCGGCCCGCGCCTCCCCCGGCGCCCGGCCGACGGCTGCTGACAGTGGTTCTGGCGGCGGGGGGAACGGGGGGACATCTGTTCCCCGCATTGTCCCTTGCCACCTTGCTCAAAGCGCAAGGCCATGAAGTTCACCTGATCACGGATGACCGCGGCCAGCGTTTTGACAGCGGTTTTCCTGCCGACGGATTTCACCAGATCCCCGCCGCAACGCCCGTGGGCCGGTCGCCTGTGTCAGCGATCAAGGCGATATCGACCCTAATCAGGGGGGTGATCGAGGCACGCCGTATCCTTGTTGATATTGCTCCTGATGTGGTGGTGGGGTTTGGCGGCTATCCCACTGTGCCGCCACTTCTGGCCGGCGCTTTGGCGCGGGTACCGACACTGGTGCATGAGCAGAACGCCGTCATGGGACGCGCCAACCGATTGCTGGCGCGGTTTGCTACCGCTATCGCCACTTCGGTGCCGACGGAGGTTTTGCAAAAAGCGCGGCCGGTGGATATTGCAAAAGCGGTGCTTACGGGAAATCCGGTGCGCCAGGAGGCCGTCCAGGCGCGGGTGGGGACCTATCATCCGCCCGAGATCGGCCAGACCTTCCGTTTGCTGGTCTTTGGCGGCAGCCAGGGCGCTCATGTGTTCTCCGAATTGATCCCGGCGGCCCTGGGGCGGCTGGGACCCGCCTTACGGTCGCGGATCGCCCTGGTTCAGCAGGTACGGGCCGAAGACCTGATCGATTTTCGCCTCGATCTTGACGCCATGGGTATCAAGGCCGAGATATCGTCTTTTTTTGACGATCTGCCGGCCCGTATCGCGGCAGCGCATCTGGTGATCTGCCGTTCGGGAGCCTCAACTGTCGCCGAGCTTGCCGTCATTGGCCGGCCGGCGATCATGGTGCCGTTGCCTGACGCAATCGATAACGATCAGCGCGAAAACGCCGCCGGGCTGGATCAGGTTGGCGGCGGCTGGATGATCGAACAGGAAGAGCTTGGTCCGGGCCGTCTGGGCAGTGAAATCGAAACTCTGATGGCAGCCCCCTGGCGACTGCAGTCCGCGGCCCGCGCCGCCCGCGAATATGGTCGGCCCGACGCGGTTCGCAATCTTGCCAGGCTTGTGGCACATCTTGGAGCCGGCGGCAGCGCTATGGACCTGCCCAACGGGCCCCCAGATACGACGCCGGTTCGCATTCCGATGCGAAAATAGGTCGCTGGGGAGGCAATCCTGGTTCTAATCCATTTTCCGACCGTGAAATGAAGGAGGATACGCTGTGATTACACTGCGATATATCGTCAATATGGCGGCCTATAATGCCTGGATGAATGACAGTCTTTATTCGGCCTGCCTTCAGCTCTCGGACCAACAGCGCAAAATGGACTGCGGGCTCTTTTTTGGATCGGTACACAAGACGCTCAACCACATTTTGTGGGGCGATCAGATATGGACCCACCGGCTGGCCGGCTGGGAGAAGCCCGCATCAGCCGGAATTGAAGGATCAGTTGCGATTTTCGACCGCTTTGAGGATCTTCACGCAAACCGAAAAAAATTCGACCACGCCCTGATCGTCTGGGCCGACGGGATCGAACCTGAAGTTCTGGAGGGCGATCTTACCTGGTTGTCGCCTGCGGCCGGGCGTGAAGTCACCAAGCCCAGATCGCTGCTGTTCGTCCATATGTTCAATCACCAGACCCATCATCGCGGCCAGGTGCACGGGATGCTGAGCCAGATGGGGGTCAGGCCGCCGGTAACGGATTTGCCATTTATGGATTGAGAGGTTACGCCCATCGCACGGCCCCTGGGTGGGTCAGGTTCACGGTATTTGAGAAAGTCGCTTTCATGAAACATCCCGGCGCATTTGGCCGCATCCATTTTGTCGGTATTGGCGGTATCGGCATGAGCGGCATTGCCGAACTGATGCACAATCTGGGCTATTCGGTGCAAGGGTCCGACGCCGCCGACAGTCCCAATGTCAAGCGCCTCAGGGCCCTGGGGCTACCGGTA
>QILX01000101.1 GCA_003232175.1 Hyphomicrobiales bacterium
CTGCGGGCCATGATCGAGGGGTCTTTACGGACCAGAGGCATGAATTCGCGCCTGGCGATGCCGCCGGGCACATTCCAATAAGGGTTGAACACGATCCGTTCGAACTGGTCCGAAAACGACGGGGTCTGGTATTTCGCCTTGCCGACGATGACATCGTCGGTGAGGATAATTTCCCCGTTCTTGATCACGCGCATCCGATACGCCGCCGTGTTGACGAACACCCGGAACCGCCCGCGGGTTTCAGGGTCCCAGCGCCGCCGTTCCATGTTGACCACCAGTTTTTTAAGACGGTCGCCACTCGATTGATTAAGGGCTGCAAGGGTCATCCGCCCGACAATACCTTCGGCGGGGAGTTTCATCCTGGTCTGGAATTTTTTCACCGCCGCAAAAAGCGTCTCGTCATATTTTTGCGGGTCCTCCGCTTGAGCCGTCGCCAAGTCCTTGGTTTCAACCAGGCGCTGGCGCAAGGGGATCATCCTTGGGTCGGACATGCCGACCTTCAACGTCCGCCCCTTGGGAACCACGGTGGGTTCGGCATCTTTACCCGAGGCGCGAAGCTCCAGATAGGCCCGGCGCAGGGTTTTATACTCATCGGTCTGCGGGTTCAGGGCCTCAAGGATTTCGCCCGGGCGATCAGAAGAAGTCAACGCCACCAGGGTTTTGGCCGGGTCCGCGGCGACCGGGTCAATGGTGTTGTAACCGGTAACCTTGCGCGGATTAACCCGGCCGGCCGAAGCGTGGCGGGCATAAAGCAGCGCTGCCCGGCTCAGCGTCACATCGGCGAAAACCCGGTCTTCAAGGCTGGATGACGGACCGATGGTGGCGATGACCTCGACCGCGTCGGCATAATCGCTGGGGCGAAGCGCGTGGGAGCCCGCGTCGGCGAGGGCCCGGACCAGATCGGTCGCAGCCTGGGTTGGCATGGTGTCGTCCATCCAGGCGAGTTTGAATTGGTTGCTCTGGTAGAATATCGACAAGGCCCAGCTTTCCTGCTGGTTAAGATGGCTGCTTTCAGACAGGACGGACCCGAAACTGCCGATAACAGCGGCGCGTTCGTCGAGGACTTCCTGTGAGGGTTTGGCATTCTGGCCCTGCCATGCGGATGGCGGCACAAAACCGGCCTGGGCCACACCGCCAAGGGCACTGCCCGACATGATGGCCGCCAGCGCGACCGCGCCCGTCCAAGCGCCCAGTGGGGAAGCGTCCGAGTTCGGTTTCCGTAATTTCAGTAAACCAAAACGCATCATCTATCCTTTTCCAGAGTCGATCTGTTCCTGAACACCAACGTTCTGCTTAACCTGCTTCGGGGCCTGATACCACCGGGCCAGTGTCTCAGTGAAACATTTCCCCCTCAGTGTCACCCTTAGGGCACGCCCTTTTTTCGCGGAGGGCGGGGGCTACGCCGCATCGTGGGTGGCGGTGTCCTCAAGGCCCAGATCGCGGACTTTGCGGTAAAGCGTCGAGCGCCCGATGCCGAGTTTCCGCGCCACTTCGGACATGTGCCCGTCATAACGGGTGATCGCCATGCGGATCATATCAGCCTCGACATCTTCGAGCCGGCGCATGTCGCCGCCATCGCCGACGATGGCAATACCGATATCGCCGTCGGTATTGGGGGCCAATTTCATAATCGGCAGATCGCCGCCGATCATGGCCGGGCCTTGAGGCATTGCAGGCGCTTCGGGCAGGGCCGGCGCTGGCGGAATTGAAGCTTCAAAACCATCAACGATTTGAGCAATTTGAGGAAATTCAGTGATGCCCAGGCAATTGTTATCAGCAAGGACAATGCCGCGAAAAATGGTATTTTCAAGCTGGCGGATATTGCCCGGCCACGAATAGGCGCAAAGCAGTTTAAGCGCCTCCTTGGATATGCCGCCAATCTTTTTGCCTTCCTCGGCGGCGAAGCGGGCGATGAAATGACGCACAAGACTGGGCACGTCCTCGATGCGGCTGCGTAAGGGGGGAAGTAAAATGGGGAAAACATTGAGGCGGTAATAAAGGTCTTCGCGGAATTTCCCCGAGCGCACCAGTTCGATGAAATCGCGATTGGTGGCCGAGATCAGACGGATATCAACTTTTCGTGGTTTCTTGCCCCCGACAGGGTCAACTTCGCCCTCCTGGATGGCGCGCAGCAGCTTGACCTGGGCCTCAAGGGGCAGCTCGCCGACTTCATCGAGAAACAAAGTGCCGCCATCGGCCTCGACGAACTTGCCGTCGCGCTTTTCGGTGGCGCCGGTAAAAGAGCCCTTTTCGTGGCCAAAAAGGATGCTTTCAACCAGATTTTCCGGGATGGCACCGCAATTGACCGTCACGAACGGTTTGCCGGCGCGGGGGCTGGTGCCTTGAATAGCGCGAGCGAACAGCTCCTTGCCGACGCCGGACTCACCCTCTAGCAGTATCGGAATATTGGACTGCGCCGCTCGTTGGCCAAGGCCGATGGCCTGGGCCATGGTGGCGCTGCCGGCAATGAGGTCGGAGAACCCCAGCGCCTGGTCCGGCGTTTTACGCAAGCGTTTGATTTCGCCCTTGAGCACCTTTAGTTTCAGAGCGTTTTCGATCGACACCAGCAGCCGTTCAGGGCCGACCGGCTTGACGACAAAATCAGAGGCCCCAGCGCGCATGGCGCTGACCACGGTATCGATACCGCCCTTGGCGGTCTGCACGATGACCGGGATGGCCGAAAAGTCGGGGTGCATGCGCTCCAGCACCCCCATGCCGTCAAGGCCGGGCATCACTAAATCAAGGACCACGACGGATATCTCGCCCGGGCTGGCCGATTTGAGTTTTTCCAGAGCTTCGTCGCCGTTTTGCGCGAGTACGACCTCATGGCCGCCGCGGCGAACGATTTCCTCCAAGATCCGCCGCTGGGACGGATCGTCATCGACTACCAGAACTTGCACCGACATGGTGCGCTACCCCCGAATAATTACAGGTCCCCCGCCCAAAGCCGGCACGGGTTCAATGGCTGATCCTCAACCAGAACCGTAAATGCCGGCTTAAAATCACAATTTACGTTGAGAATAGGTTGAATTTTGAGAAAGGTCCGGGCCGGAGCCAGGCCATACGGAGCGGTGGACTCCATGGCGCCGGCGGTCCGACCCGGCAAGGCCAGGCTGTGGTGGTCTACAGCCCGCTGAACCAGTTGTAGCCCTGGTTTTCCCAGTATCCGCCCGGATAATCGTTGGTGACGAATATATCGTAGACGTGTTTTGGGTTCTTGAAACCAAGCTTGGTTGGGATGCGAACCCGCATCGGAAACCCGTAAATACGCGGCAGGGGCCGGTCGTTGAAATGTAAGGTGATCTGAGTCTAGTTGTGCAGGGCTGTTGCCATGTCAATCGAGGTAAAATAGCGATCCTCGCAGCGGAATCCGACATATTTTGCGCTTGAATCGGCCCCGACGATTTTCAGCAGCTCGGAAAGCCGGGGCCCACGCCATTTGCCGATAGCGCTCCAGCCCTCGACGCAGATCAGTTCGGTGATCTGGGTATGCGGGGTCATCGTTTCAAGGCGCGCTCGCGACCAGGGACTTTTATCCGCAACCAGACCGCCGACCTCAAGGCGCCAGGTCATACCGTCAATATCGGGTGCATCTTCGGGCCCATAATAGGCATTGAAGCGGAAAGGCCGGGTGATATCGGCTTCGCTGAACGTCCGCGCCGTAGACGAAGGGCGAAACAGCGCCGACTGGACTTCGTCGTTGAAGGTAGAAATTTTTTCCAGCATGGTCTCAGCAGACCTGCCATCTGAGAGTTTACATCCCGTCAAAAGGGCCAGTGCGCCCAGGGTTCCGGTCCCGCTGAGGAACCTGCGCCGTGTCAGGGCGGGCATCAGCCCGGCCGCCTCCCGCACCAGCGCATCAGCGTCAACGCCGGGAAGAATTGGTTTTCTGTTCATGATTTTTCCTAGCGCCCGCGCACCATGGCGAGCAGCAATTTTGGCACAACTAGCGCCATGAAGACGTGGATGGCGGCAAAGGCGGTAATGGCGGCCATGGCGATAAAATGAGCCAGACGAGCACCTTGAAAACCGCGAAATAAATCCGTCAGCAGCGACAATTGGGCCGGCTTCCAAATAGCGAACCCGGAAAGAACGGCGATCAGAATTATGATCAGAACACCGGCATAAAGGAGCTTTTGTACCCCGTTATAAAGGGTGATGTCGGAGTACCCCAGCCGGCCTTTGAGAGCGGCGCCAAGATCCGCGATGATTTCAGCGGGAGAATTCCAGAGTTTGCGGCGATAGCGGCCACTGGCGAACCCATAGGCGGTCATCACCAAAAAATTGGCCATCAACACCCACATGGCCGCCAGGTGCCACTGTATGCCGCCGCCCAGCCAGCCACCGAGGGTGACCTGGGGAGGGAACAAAAACGGGAAAATCGGCGAGGCGTTGTAGATCTGCAAACCGCTCATGACCATCACAACCATCGCTGCGGCATTGATCCAGTGGGT
>QILX01000343.1 GCA_003232175.1 Hyphomicrobiales bacterium
GCTCGGGCCGCTACGTCGTTTGCGCCATCAGCGGCGCTCGCATCGCGCTGGAAGACCTGCGCTATTGGAACGTCGATCTTCAGGAAGCCTATGCCTCGGCGGAAATCGCCACCCGGCGCTATGTGGAAGAGACACTCAAGTAAGTTCAGGCAATTTCTGTCTGATCAGGGCGGCGATGTTTTCTGGGTCGATGAATTTCAGGCTTACCGCGACGGTTTTGAGGCGGGCGCGAAACCGGCCACCGGGATCGTTGTCGTCGTCAAAGCGGACATGGTCCTTTTCGGTTGTGACGATAGTTTGGGCTTTGGCATTCTCCGCTCGGGCAACAATTTCCGCGATGTCCGCCACTTTGTACCGGTGGTGATCGGCAAAAACCATGCGGTCGGCGATCTCGGCGTTCAGATCAGTCAGGGTCTGAAAAAATTTTTCCGGCTGGCCAATACCGCAAAACGCCAGCAGGCGCGTGCTGCCAAGGGTTTGGGCCTCGGTATTCGGTTGCAGAACCGCAGGCAGAACCGGTACACCCGCCTCGGCCGCCAGCCTGGCAACAGTCTCTCCTTGCGCGCCCGGGCCAACGATAATAAGGCCATCGGCGCGCGTGAGCTGCTGCCCTAAGGACGCCCGCAAAGGGCCGGCGGGAAAGATCTCGCCATTGCCGACCCCCGCCGCGCCATCGACCACCAGAAACGAGATCGTCTTAAAAAGCGTGGGGTTTTGAAACCCGTCATCCATGATGATGGCTTGCGCGCCCGTTTCGACAGCCCGTTTCGCCCCCGCCACCCGGTCGCGGGCCACATGGGTGGCGGCGCGCCGTGCCAGCAGCAGCGGTTCATCGCCGACATCACCGGCGGCATGGATCGCCCCATCGACCAGGAGCGGCCCCTTTAGACGGCCGCCATACCCACGGGTCAGAAAATGCGGGGTAAGCCCGGCGCGGTCCACAATATCGGCGATGGCGAGCGCTGAAGGGGTTTTGCCCGCACCGCCAAGCGTCGGGTTGCCGACGCAGATCACCGGCACGGCAACCTGCGTCGGTGTCGTTGCCAAATCGCGCAGCTTAGCGCCAAAACTGTATGCCGTGCCCAATGGCCGAAGCGCCCGCGCCACGGGGCCGGATTGGCGGTGCCAGAATCCGGGCGCTTTAATCATCCCTGGCCGCGCGCGCGGCAAAGACCGGAGCAAGGGCTGCCATGGTCCGGTCGAGCGCGCCCAGATTGAGCCGCAAAACATCCCGGCCCGCATTGGTCATGGCCCTGACCTTGTCCGGATTGGTGATGAGCTGTTCGACGCCGGCAAAAAGCTGTCCGGTGTCGGCGACCTTGATGGCCGCTCCGGCCTCGTCAAAGATTTCAAACATATCGCGAAAATTCTGCACATGAGGGCCATGCAGTACGGCGCAATCCAGATTTGCCGCCTCGGTGGGGTTATGCCCGCCAATTTCCACCAGCGAGCCGCCGATGAAGGCAAAGGGGCATAATCGGTAAAACAAGCCCAGTTCGCCAATGGTATCGGCAACATAGACATCGACCGAGGCATTGGGTTCGGCTCCCATCGACCGCCGGGCGGTGGCCAGCCATCGGTCCTCCAGAAGCGTTGCCACCTCCTCGCCGCGCTCGGGGTGGCGCGGCACCAATATGGTCAGGAGGCCGGGATATTTATCGCGCAGGGAAAAATGCACATCGGCGATCAGATCTTCCTCGCCGGGGTGGGTCGAGGCGGCAAGCCAGACGGGCCGTGGCTGGGTCATCGCCTCAAGACGTGTCAGCTCGCCCTGGCTGGCCGGCAGGGGCGGGCTGTCGAATTTGATATTCCCCAGCGCCGCGACATTGGGCGCCCCCAGCTGGGCATAACGTCGGGCATAGGTGGCGGTCTGGGCGATGCAGATTTCCGTCGATGTCAGGATGGACTTGATAAATTCGGGCCGCCGCCGCCAGCGGTCAAAACTCTGGCCCGACATGCGGCCATTGACAATGGCAATGGGAATCCGGCGATTTTTAAGGGCCGCGTAAAGATTTGGCCAGATTTCCGATTCAACAAAAATGGCGAAGTCCGGGCGCCAAGTGTCGATAAACCTGGCGACAAAAGCCGCGCTGTCAAGCGGGGCATACTGGTGTATCGCCTGGCCTGGAAGCCGTGACTCCATGATCTCCGCTGAGGTGACGGTGCCGGTGGTAACCACCAGGTGCTCGACAACATCGTCATCCAGCAGGCGCTTGATCAGCGGCAGGGCGGAAACCGATTCGCCGACGCTTGCGGCATGGATCCAGCCGATTCGGCCCTGGGGGCGTGGCCGTCCGGCGCGGCCATATCGTTCGCCTTTGCGGTCAGGGTCTTCCTTGCCCTTGCGGGCGCGCCAGGCGAGGTAGGGTTCGCTGAAAAGGGCCAGCCCGGCCATGCCAAGGCGATAGGCGCGGAAGGACACCGGCCCCGGCTTGGGCAGCGGTGGCGGCATCGCTTCCGCGGTATCTGCAGCCATCTCCAGGGCCGCGGCGATTTCGCTCCGTGGCGTTGCTGGTGGCAGAACTTTACCCATGGCCACATCGACCGGGGACAAAGGCAGGCCCATTTTTATGCCAGTGCCAGGATCGCTACACCAGATCCGCCTTGCGGCCAGCCCCAGGGGCAGAACCCCGGCGCCCGACGCGGCAAGGTCCCGGACCACCGTTTCAAGCGCGATGCCGGGAAAATCGCGGGCCGCCTGGCTGTCGGAAAAGGCGACGGGCATGGTGATCGTCCCGCCAGGCTGGCTTGCGGGCAGGGTCCCCCGGTCCACTGAAGCTCCCGCCGCTTTCATAAACCCTGCCAGCGGGTCAAATTCGGCATCGGCGGGAAGCAGCAGGCTAATCCCGGGCCCGCTGGAAACTGTCAGCATGAACAGATCCTCCACGGCCACAATCTCCACCACCGGACGTCTAGTGGGTTTGGCAAGGCGTTCGGCCTGCATCGCGCGGGGCTCGCCGCCGGCGTAAAATCGTGCCACGGCGCCCCAGGCCCGCCCCGTCAGCGTGATGCCAATGGCCGTCCCCCGCCGCCGGGCAACCGGCGATGTTTTGGTTCCGGCCTCGTGCTGGTCTGGATCGTCGTCTCCGGTCATTGCCGGTGTCCTTGGATGGTTTCAGTCCTGATCGAGGGTTTGCCCGGTATCGGGATCCAGCAGATGGTGAATATGAACCACAAAATAACGTGTATGGGCACTGTCAACGGTGCGCTGGGCCGCGGCGCGCCAGGCGTCGCAGGCCGTTGCGTAATTGGGGTATATCCCGACGATGTCGAGATTTTTAACGTCGCTGAAATGGGTTTTGTCCAGGGAATCGAGTTCACCACCAAATACCAGATGCAGCAATTGCTTGTCAGGGGTCGTGGACATGAAATGGTCTCCTCACATGCCTGAAGGGTCAGATTTGCGGCTGCGGGCGACAAACGCCGCAAACGCTGCGTGCAGGTCCGGATTGGCGGCAATGGCGCATTCATGTTTGGGCACCGCCTTGTTGTAGGCAAACGGTTCGCCCTCAAATGTCGTCAGCACCCCGCCCGCTTCGGCGAGAATGAGACCGGCGGCGGCGATGTCCCATTCATGGAAGCGTGAAAATGTCAGCGCCGCGTCATGCCGGCCCGAGGCGACGGTGACGACGCGATAGGCCAGGGCGTTGTAGCGCTGGATATTCATTTTTGGCCATGGCAGCGTCCATTGCCCGTGTTTCATCTGGGCGGCATTGGCCAGTAACCGGCAATCGGCCATGTCCGCCTTTGCCGACACCTTTATCGGCTCGCCGTTCAGCGTTGCGCCGCCGCCGGCGATGGCGGTGTACATCTGCTCGCGCATCGGGTTGTAGATCAGACCGATTACCGGTGCGCCGTTTTCGATCAGGGCGACGCTGATCACCCACACGTTCTGACCGTCAAGAAAGGCGCGGGTGCCGTCGATCGGATCGACGATCCACACCCGATCGCAGGCGAGGCGATCCGGCGCATCGGCGGTTTCCTCGGAGAGCCAGCCGTAGTCGGGCCGTGCGCCGGCGAGCCGCCGCTTCAGCAGGCCGTCAACCGCCTTGTCGGCCTCGCTTACCGGGCTGTCATCGTCTTTTAGCCAGGATTTAGGGGCGGCGGAAAAATGCGCCCGTGCCAGGGTTCCCGCTTCCCGCACCGCAGCTTCCGCCAGCGCAAAATCGCGGCCGATATCAGGTGCCGGCAATGGTCATCCCCTCAATGGCAAGTGTTGGTGCGTTGGTGGCGTATTTGAAGACCAGATCATCCGCCGGCTTGGCTCTGGCGAACATCTCGCCCAGGTGGCCTGCAATGGTGAAACCGCTAACCGCATACAGGATCTCGCCCTTTTCGATGAGGAAACCACTGGCGCCCCGGCTGTAGTCGCCCGAGACCAGGTTGACCCCCATGCCGATCATGTCGGTGACAAGCACTCCGTGGTCAATGG
>QILX01000050.1 GCA_003232175.1 Hyphomicrobiales bacterium
ATAGGAAAAAGCGCCGGCGTGCCGGTGGATTCTCCTGGGCCTTGCCGGTTTTAAGCGTCGTGGTGCACAGCTCGATTGCCCGGTCAAGAGACGCCACCAGCTTTGGCGCCAGGCGCTGAACCGCCGGGTCCTTGATGCTCACCAGCCGGTCCGACATCAGCTGGGCATGGGCCAGCATGTTGCGAAGGTCGTGATTTATCTTGCTGACCGCAAGGCCAAGCGCCGCCAGATTGTTTTTTTGCTGCAACAGAGATTGAAGCTGGCTTTGCATGGTCGACAATTCGCGTTCCGCCACGCCGATTTCGTCTATGCGGCCTGATGGTTTTAAAATGCGGGTGGCATCGGAAGGGCGCTCGGCAAAGCGCGCAATCGTACCGGTAAGCCGCTGTATCGGTCGAACCAAAATCCAGTTCAGCACCAGATAGACAAGCCCGGCGGTAATCAGCGAGATGACAATGGACAATGACAAAACATTGATAGAAAACCGGATCATCGCCGCCTTGAGCGACGTCTCATCTATGATGATCTGAATGTCGTCACCGGCGCCGTATCGGGCTTCGCCAATAACTCCGACAATGCGTCCCTTCGGTGCGAACAAAGTGTCGAATGCATCGAAGATCGATTCTGGACGCATGGAGACCCTGAGGTCGAATTGGCGTTCCACCGTCGGCGGCATGCCGGAATTCAGGATCAGCCGGCGGCTGCGGTCCTGGGTGAACACCACCGCCAGAACCTCGGCATTGGTCAGAAGTTCGCGCGTCAGCTCGTCCGAAACCGCAAGGTCGGGCGTAGCTTTCAGGGCCAGCGACGCGGTCTGCGCTGCGGACAAACGCTGTTGAAGCCAGGTCAGGCGGAAATTGGAGATCGACGGTACATAGATGAGGACTTCCGCCAGCATGACGAACAGCAGCGTCAGCAAAAGCAACTTGCCCGAGAGCCCGAGCCCACCGCGCCCGCGGCGGGGGGGATTGGCCTGAGAATTTTGATCAGGAGCGTCCATGGCCGAAGTCTGCCTCATAAGTGCCGGGTAATCCAGCGCGCAATGGCCGGCAGGCGGGAGCGTTCGAGGAGCGGGGTGTAGTAGGTATATGCAGCACGTTTGTTGATTTCAGCCCGGGTTGGGTAGGGCACAATGGCACCTGTGACCGACCCGACCTTTTCGCGGTTGGTCACCGCCTGGACCCATGGGCCGATAAATTCGCCCGCATGGGCGCCAACAATTCCAGCGCCAAGCACCTTGCCCTTGGTCGTGGTGATGACCTTGACTAGGCCCGCTGTCTGACGATCCGCCTGGGCACGGTCGTTTTCGCCAAACGGCCAGCGCAGGACGCGGATTTTACCGGTGGCCTTTCTCGCTGCCTCTTCGGAAAGTCCGACCCAGGCGAGTTCGGGGTCGGTAAAAGTCACCCATGGGATAGTTTCATTGCGCGGTTTGACCGGCAGGCGGAACATGATGTGCCGCAGCACCAGTCCGGCGTGGTAGTTGGCGACATGGGTGAATTGCATTCCGCCGGTTACATCGCCAATGGCATAAATGCGGGAATTGGTCGTTTTTAGACGCTTATTCACCTTGATCCCGCGAGGATCGAAGGTCACGCTCGCAGCCTTGAGGCCAAGATCATTGACATTTGCAGCACGCCCGGTGGCGACCAGCAAATGACTGCCGCGCAAGGTCTGCTTTGCTGTCGCGGAACTATCGTCCTGGGTTTCAAGTGTAACAGCGACACCGGCCTTGGTGGCGGCAACAGCGCTGACCTTAGTCCCGCTCAATATGCGAACGCCATCAGCTTCAAGTTGCTCCAGCACAAATCTGCTGAGTTCAGGATCGTCCTTGGCAAATGGCGTCAGCGCCTCAATGACGGTCACGCGTGAGCCAAGGCGGCGATGGGCCTGGGCCATTTCCAGGCCGATGGGACCGCCGCCAATGATGATGAGATGGCGCGGCAACTCGGTGTTTTCGAACAAGGTTTCGTTGGTAAAATACGGTGTATCCGCCAAGCCGGGGATCGGCGGCACGGCGGGAGATGAACCGGTGGCGATGATAAATTTGCGGGCGCGGATTTGCACATCACCTGCAACAAGGGTTCGCTGATCGCGAAATTTCCCTGCCCGCTGCACCACTCTCACGCCCATGGCGGTGAACCGTTCGACAGAGTCATTGGGGGCAATGGCGGCAATGACGGATTTGACATGGGCATTGACGGCGCTGAAATCGACCTTGGGCGCCGAACATTCAATACCAAAGGGTGCCGCGGTTTCCATGGCATGTTTGCGCCTGGCCGCTGCGATCAGCGCTTTTGAGGGCACACAACCGAAATTCAGGCAGTCCCCCCCCATCTCGCCGCGTTCAACCAGGACGACATCAAGCCCGAACTGCACTGCCCCTGCGGCAACAGAGAGCCCGCCGGAACCGGCACCGATAATGCAGATATCAGGTTCTAGCTCTTCGGCCATGGCCACTCCGGTTCATCTGTTTCGCAACCGCAACCGCTTCAAGGCGACCGGCAGCAGCGAGACTATACCGAGCGCGACAAAAGCTATGATAATTTCGTTGGTCAGAAGCGAGCCGGGGTCAAGGGTGAATTTGCAGATCCCATGACCGCCGGCGGCCTCGACCTTGAGAAGGCAGGCCATATAGGCGTCCTGCTGGGCTTCAATGATGCTGTCCAAACCGGCGCCGGCAAAAGCAAAAGCGAAGGTTCCAGGGATAATTCCAATGATTGTTCCCAACAAATACGGGCCCAGCCTCATGCCAAGAAGGGCGGGCGCCAAATTGACCAGCCAGAACGGAAACACCGGCACCAGCCGAAGAAACAAAAGGTAACTTATAGCGTCCTCTTGAAAACCGCCGCGGAGTTTTTCCAGCCATGGCCCGGCACGAGCGGCAAGAATTTCTCCAAAGGCCGAGCGAGCAACCAGAAACACAATGCCCGCACCTAAGGTCGCAGAAATGACGACTGTTGCACCTCCGACCAGCCAGCCAAAAAGAAAACCGCCAATTATGGTCAGGAAAACGCCACCGGGGAGCGACAGGGAAATGGTGGCAACATAAATGCTCGCAAAAACCAGGAGGGCGAGACCAAGATTTTCGTTAACCCGGACCATCAATACATTGCGGTTTTCTGCAATGCTTTCCAGAGTCAAATAGCTGGTCAGTCCTGAAAACCAGACAAGGAGTGCCGCGGCCACAATGGCAAAAAGCGGCAGCCAGCGGCGCCACAAGCTGACATTCGAATTTTGCGCTTCCGGCGATCGGCTTCCATCATTTTTCGTGTTCATCGGCAAATTGTCTTTCGACCGGACACTGCACGGCCCGGCACCGGTTTCCCAGGCGCCGTTTCGGTGCCCTTGGGGGGTCAGCCATAGGGCCAATATCAGCGTCGAACCAATCATAGATTGGTGATGGCAGATTGACCGCCGCCCATATATTGGTGCTGGCGGAAAACTCGATTTTGGTATTTGACCTACATTGACTTGAACGTCATCGGCGCTTATAAGCCCGCCAACGCTGAAGATAAACGCTCAGCGCGTGAAAACCAATGCGTGATTGCACGACCTCAAACTTGATTGGCACTCACTTCGCAAAATTCTCGTTTTTGTCAGGTAATGCAACCGAACACCCACCGCGGCTAGACTGGTCCTAGGTTTGCGGGTTTTTTGCCGGAGTCTGAAGTGAAACGCACGTATCAACCCAGTAATCTGGTTCGCAAACGGCGGCACGGATTTCGTGCGCGCAAAGCCACTAAAGGGGGCATGGTTGTTCTTGCCCGCCGCCGTGCCAGAGGCCGGAAGCGTCTGTCGGCCTAACCGGGGGTGAGGTCGCGAGGTGCCGGAGCCGATTTCGTCCCCCTCTCTCCGTCTGCTGCGCTTGCGTAAACGGCCGGATTTTCTTCGCGCCGCGACCGGCGTCAAATGGGTCGCGCCGGCTTTTGTGCTGCAAGCCTATCAGCGCTTTCCACCTGATCCAAACGGACCGCGGCTGGGGTTCACAGCGACCAGGCGTGTTGGCGGTGCGGTACAGCGCAATTTTGCCCGGCGGCGGCTCAAGGAAGCGACACGGGCCGTCTTCGCCGGCAAGGCCCGCGCTGGAACCGACTATGTGTTGATTGCGCGGGGTACCACCGGCGGACACGAGTTTGATTTGATCCTGGCAGACCTCGACCGGGCGCTCCAAATGGTGCACAAGCGCCTTGACGCAAGCCGCCGTTCCGACAAAACGGCCACGCTCAAATCTTCATCTGGCGCCCTTAGCGCGCCTCTCAAGCAGCCAGGCCAATGAACGAACAGCGAAATTTCATCCTCGCCATTTCTCTTTCGATGATCGTGCTGGTGGGCTGGCAGTTTTTTGTCGGCATTCCGAAGATCGAACAGGAACAGGCGGCACAGCAATCCCAGGCCGAAAGGGCCGCGTCCGCCGATGGAACCA
>QILX01000364.1 GCA_003232175.1 Hyphomicrobiales bacterium
TGGTGCGGCCGAGAAGACTCGAACTTCCACGGGAGTTACCCCACAGCGACCTCAACGCTGCGCGTCTACCAATTCCGCCACGGCCGCCCGCAACAAATGCGGCTCGGGTCATAGCAGATGACGTAGCCGCCCTCAAGCGCTGGATTGGTCGTCGGCAGGTTCTTTTGGCTGTACGTTTCGTCGCCGCAATGTGGATTTCAGTTTTTCCCGGATCGTCACCGCGATCTTGTTGTTGACAACCGTCACGTCTCCCCGGGCAAAGGGCAGATTGTTGGCGCGGATTTCGACTTCGTCATCAAGGTCGGTGTCAAGTTCGATCACCGCCCCCCGGCCCATACGCAAGAGCTGGTTTATCGGCATTTTGGATTTACCCAGAACAACGGAAAGCTGAATTTTTACTGAATCAATGGGACCCATGTCACCCCTTGCAATAATCTATTCCGGTTTACGGACGGGAAATCTTGACCTGAGCCCGACGCTGCGCCGATATGGTTAGCACATGATTAACGAACCCCATTATACTCCACCCGTCGGCTGGTGCATCGAACCTGGCCCCGTGGGTTATGCAGACGCGGTGGCGGCCATGGAAATACGGGCCGCTGGCATTGTCGCCCGTACCTCCCGTGAGCTTGTCTGGCTGCTTGAGCACCCCCCGCTCTATACCGCCGGATCGAGCGCTGATGCGCGCGACCTGGTAGAGCCCGATCGGTTTCCGGTTCACCCCACCGGACGCGGTGGGCAATATACCTACCATGGACCCGGCCAGAGGGTGGCTTATGTCATGCTGGATGTCGGCCGTCGTTTTGGCGACGTACGGGCCTTTGTGCGGTCGCTGGAGAACTGGCTCATCACCGCGCTGGATCACTTCAATGTTCGGGGTGAACGGCGTGAGGGCCGGGTCGGCATCTGGGTGGCGCGGCCGGAAAAAAGCGCCCCCGCAGGCAGCATGGCTGAAGACAAAATCGCCGCAATCGGCATTCGTCTGCGTCGCTGGGTCAGCTATCACGGGGTATCACTCAATGTCGAACCGGATTTGAGCCATTATTCCGGCATTGTTCCATGTGGCATATCCGGCCATGGGGTAACCAGCCTTGCCGACCTTGGCCTGCCGGTGACGATGGACGATGCTGATCTTGCGTTGAAATCGGCGTTCAAATCTGTATTTGGTTCCGAAGCAGTAGAATCGACAAGCCCATTGGCGGGCTCAAGACCCAAGGTGCGTGCGGTATGAATGAATTTCAACTGGCCCAGATCAACATCGCCAGGGGGCGTCACCCCATCGACGATCCGGCAATGGCGGATTTTACCGGTAATCTGGACCGGATAAATGCCCTTGCCGAGCGTAGCGAAGGATTTGTCTGGCGCCTCAAGGACGATACCGGCAACGCCACTTCGATCCGGGCCTATGACGACCCGCTGATCATCGTCAACATGTCGGTCTGGATGTCCATCGAAGCGCTGAAGGCCTTCGCTTATAAAACCGCGCATAAACAATTTGTCCGCCGGCGGGCGGAATGGTTTACGCCCATGGATGGCCCCTTCATGGCCCTGTGGTGGGTTGAGACAGGAACCATACCGACTGCGGGTGATGGACGGGCAAAACTGGAAGAGCTGGCCCGCACCGGTCCGTCTCCGTCGGTCTTTACCTTTGCCCTCACGTATGAGCCACCGGTTGCCCAGACGGCCCGATAGGCGCTTTCAGACTTCAAACTCCATGATCACGGCATCAACTGCGAGACTGTCGCCGGGCGCGGCGTTGATTTTAGCCACAATGGCGTTGCGATCGGCCCTGAGAACATTTTCCATCTTCATGGCCTCGACAGTGCACAACACCTCGCCGGCCTTGACGTGCTGGCCCAGGGTGGCATCCAGCGAAACCAATCGACCGGGCATCGGGCACAGGAGGAATTTCGAAGTGTCAGGGGGTAGTTTGACCGGCATGAGCCGCGCCAGTTCGGCCTCCCTCGGCGTATAGACACGGGCATCCAGGCTCAGCCCGCGATGGCTCAGTCGATAGCCGTTTACAATCGGTCGCACCTGGACCGCCACGGCGCGATCATCAATCACCGCTTCGATCACCGCTTCGCCGGGCCGCCATTCGGTGCGAACCAGACGGCGGCTGTCGTCTTCGGTGAGAATCACCTCAAAACCATCGTCTGAATTCACCTCGGCCTCGATTTCCCGGCCCGCCAGGGCAATAACCCGGGGCCGAGAGAAGACCACCGGCCGTCCCCCCATTTGACCGGAAATACCGCGGCGACGATTATTGGATATGGCATCCATGACCGCGGCGGCGATGGCCATGGTCTCGATCGACTGATCATCGGCATCCTCGCCGGTGAAACCGTCCGGATACTCCTCGGCGATGAAGTTGGTGGTGAGCCGGCCCTCGCGCCATCTTGGGTGGTGCATGAGCGCTGACAAAAACGGGATATTGTGTTCAATGCCATGGATGACGAACCGGTCAAGAGCATCGCGCATATGGTCGGTGGCCGCCTCCCGGTTCGGGCCATGGGTGCACAATTTGGCGATCATCGGATCGTAATGCACCGAAATCTCACTGCCCTCGACGACGCCAGTGTCATTGCGGATCGTCATGCCGTCGACAAGGCCCTCGCGCGGTGGCCGGTAGCGCACCAGGCGGCCTGTTGAGGGTAGAAAATCGCGGGTTGGGTCTTCGGCATAAATCCGCGCCTCAACCGCCCAGCCGGTCATCTTTACATCGTCCTGGGTCAGCGCAAGGGGCGCGCCTTCGGCGATGCGGATCATATGCTCCACCAGATCAAGACCGGTAACCAGTTCAGTGACCGGGTGCTCAACCTGCAACCGTGTATTCATTTCAAGAAAATAGAATTTCCGGTTCGCATCGACGATGAATTCCACCGTGCCGACACTTTCATAGCCAACCGCTTTGGCCAGCGCCACTGCCTGGGCGCCCATTGCCACCCTTGTCGTTTCATCGACAAACGGCGACGGTGCTTCCTCGATCACCTTCTGGTTGCGCCGCTGGATCGAGCATTCCCGTTCCCCCAGATGGATGATATTGCCGTGGGAATCCGCCAGAATCTGAATTTCAATATGACGCGGATCGACAATGTATTTTTCGACGAATATCCGGTCATCGCCAAAGGCGGATCTGGCTTCGTTTGACGCCAGCCCGAAACCCTCCCTCGCCTCGGTATCATTCCAGGCGATGCGCATGCCCTTGCCCCCGCCCCCGGCGGAGGCTTTGAGCATCACCGGGTAGCCGATCTTGCCGGCTATGGCCGCGGCATCATCGGCGTCGGCGACAACGCCGGGATGGCCCGGTACTGTGCTGATTCCGGCCTTCGAAGCGAACGTCTTGGAGGCGATTTTATCGCCCATCACCTCGATGGCCTTGGCGCCGGGGCCGATAAACTTGATGCCTTGCGCTTCAAGCGTCGCGGCGAAAGCGGTATTTTCGGATAAAAACCCGTATCCGGGATGCAGCGCCTGGGCACCGGTGTGCTTGACGGCGTCTAAGATGGCGTCGGCGTTCAGATATGACGCTGCCGCTTCCGCTGGCCCGATGGCGACGGCTTCGTCCGCCATGTGCACGTGGGGGCTGTGGCTGTCTACGTCGGAATAGACTGCGACCGTCTTGATGCCCAAACGCCGGGCTGTCCGCATGATGCGGCAGGCGATCTCGCCGCGATTGGCGATGAGTATTTTGGAAAACCCCAAGCCGTCTTCTCCTTTGCTGCCCGGTCAATCAAATTCCGGCTCGATTGCCATAATCGCGTGATCGGTCAGGAATTGTTCCAGCGCATGGTGCTCGCCGATTCTGCCGAAACTGCCTGAACCGTGATCGCAAATCTACCACCTTGATTTCAAAACCGCTTTGAAATTTTACCCCGCCGCCATGCCGCAAGTGTTCTTGTTAATCTTGGGCGGCTTTCCCATATTCTGGCTGTTGCCTGCTGCGATGACTACCATTGGCACGCATTCCGATTCTAAAAAATCAACCCACCCAGCCCGTCCGGAGGCCATCATGTCCAGAAAAGACGCGCCGACCTTTAATCTGAACCTCGACGGCGGCCACAACGACATCTATGCCAGTCCACGGTCGGCGGTGCTGTTCGATGGGGTGATGTCGCGCCGGGTTGTGGCGCATATATTTGATCTGATTGCTCTTTTTTTTATTGTCTCGATCCTTTCCATCCCGTTTTTCGTGGTTGGCATTTTGACTTTCGGCCTGCTGTTCTTCTTCTACGGCCTTTACGTCGCCGGAATCGTTTTGACCTATATAACGCTGTCGCTGGGCGGCGCCGCCGGCGCGACACCGGGGATGCGGGCCATGCAGATTGAAATGCGGACCCTTGAGGGCTACCGGCTCTCGCGATCCATGGCCTTTATCAACGGGATATTGTTTTATGCTTCCATGACAGTCGCCACCCCGCT
>QILX01000168.1 GCA_003232175.1 Hyphomicrobiales bacterium
CAGGCCGGACCACGCTCCAATTCTGACTCGGTACCGTTACTGGAGCCAGGCTTTCCAGCGCGCCTCGTTGTCCTTGACCCAATCGGCAACGACGGCATCGACTTCACGGCCGTTGAGATCGACATCAACGATCAGTTTTCCCATTTCGGCATTGTCGATCTTGAAATTGCGGATCGCCTGATAGGCATGGGGCCATTTGGCTTCGCCGCCCTTCCAGCCGACCTTTTTGATCCAGCCGAACGGCTTGCCGCAATCATATTTCATGTCCGGGTTCATGCCCCATTTGGCATCGCTGTGGGAATTCGACCCACTCGCCATCGAACTTGGCTACCGCCCAGTGCGGTGCATAGACCCACAACAAGATGGGCGCCTTGCGCTGATAGGCTGATTCAAGCTCGGCGAAGAGCGCCGCATCGGTGCCCGCGTGAATGACCTCGAAATCAAGGCCAAGGGCTTCGGCGCGCTCATCGTCAAAGCCGCCCCAGGTCACCGGGCCGCCCAGATACCGGCCTTTGGGCGCGGTTTCAGGGGTGGAGAAAACCTCGGCGCAGGCATTGAGCGCCTTCCAGTCCGGCAGGCCGGGGCACTTTTCCTTCATATAAAGCGGGTACCACCACTCTTCTTTGGCATCCATGCCGGTTTCGCCCAGATCGACAGTATTGCCGGTTTTCAGCGACGCCTCCATGGCGTCCTTGCCGGTGGTCTCCCACATCTCCATGGCCACGGTCAGATCGCCGGTTTCAAGCCCCGCGAACTGGGCCAGATAGTCGGCCTGGACAAATTCGACATTAAGACCGGCCTGGGTCAGAACCGCCCCCATGATCTTGGTGGTGAGGTACTGGCCGGTCCAGTCGTGCAAAGTCATCTTGATCGGGTCCTTGCTGTCGCTGGCGGCTGCCGGCCCCAGTGTCGCTAGGGCGCCAAATGCCCCAAGGGCCGCGGCGGCGACGGCGCGCGTCCACTTTACGTTGATGCTCATGATGTACGTCCTCCCATGGCTGAATTATTATTGGCGCGCCATTCGGTCGCAATCTGCCCATGGCGCACGAAGGGTGCGGGTTGGATTGCAACGGAATTGCCACGCGGCGTCAAGGCAAAACCACATTTTGTGTTGATTTTCTACCCGAGATTTGTGGATATGGGGCCATGCACACCAGCCTGCCAGGAAAAATACCCATGTATCTGACCCGCCGCCAGTCTGAAATCCTCCGCGCCGTAGAGCTGCGCGGCTCGACCGCCATCGCCAAGCTGGCCCGTGATCTGGGGGTTTCGGACGAAACCATCCGCCGCAATGTCAAGCCCCTGGTGGCCCAGGGCCTGGTGCGCCGGGTTCATGGCGGCATTACCGCGCTGGACCCCGGTCACGAGGCCCCCTTCCAGAACCGCATGACCGAAAACGCCGAGGCCAAACGCGCTATCGCCGAAGCGGTGGTGGGCCTTATCTCCAACGGCGATACCCTCATCCTGGACGGCGGCTCGACCACCGCCTTTGTCGCCCGGTCGCTGCGGCGGCGGTCCGGCCTTGTCGCGGTGACCAATTCAGCGGAAATCGCCCGCACCCTGGCAACAAAAACACAGAACCGGGTTTTCATGGCCGGCGGCGAGCTTCGCGCCGACGATGCGGCATCCCTTGGAGCCACGGCGATTTCCTACGTCCGCCAGTTCCGCGTCCGCCACGCAATCCTGTCCCTTGCGGCCATTGGCAATGACGGCAGCCTGATGGTCTATGAACCGGCCGAGGCGGAATATTCACGTACCGTTATCGACCGGGCCGAGAACGTTATCGTCGCCGTGGATCATACAAAATTTTCGCGCCAGGGCATGGCGAGGATCTGCGGTCTTGATCCCATCGATGTGCTGGTCACCGACGCAAAGCCGCCCGATGAAATCGGCCAGCACCTTGCCGACGCCAATGTTCAGGTCGTGGTGGCAGGTGGCGAAAACCAGACTGTTGTCAATGTGGATTGGGGATGATGATGCCGGGCGCTGTTATTTTTGTATAAAAAATCCCGCGCCATTCCGCTCCCCTCCAGGGGGGGCTATTTTTTGTCCTGCAATCCATAGGTCGAAAACCCCTTCGCCGTTTCCTCGATCTGGGCATCACTAAGGATCACCGGGCCGCCGATCTGCAGCACGCCGTGATATTGCCGGGCGATGGTTTCAAGCTCCACCGCCAGCCACATGGCTTTGTCGAGATTGGCGCCCACCGCGATCATGCCGTGATTGGCGAGCAGGCAGCCATTGCGGCCCTCAAGGGCCTTGAGCGCCGTCGCCGACAGTGCCTCGGTGCCATAAAGCTCATAGTCCGAGCAGCGGATGTCATTGCCGCCGAAGGCTGCGATCATATAGTGGCAGGCGGGAATGGATTTGCGCGCGATGGCCAGGGTCGTCGCATAGGTCGAATGGGTGTGGACGACGGCGCCGACATCCGCCCGCGCTTTGAAGATATCAAGATGAAACCGCCACTCGGTCGAGGGTTTCAGCGGCCCCTCCCAGGCGCCGTATTCGCCATTAAGCGGCATGGAGCAGATCATCTCCGGCGTCATCGCCTTATAGGGCGTGGCGCTGGGGGTGATCAGCATGGCCTTGCCGTGCCGCACTGAAATATTGCCCGATGTCCCCTGATTGAGACCGGACGCATTCATTTCCAGGCAATTGTCGATGATCGCCTGCCTTGCGGCGGTTTCCTTGGCGGAGATTTTCATGTCGGTTCGCCTTTTTGTAGCCCCCAGCGGGTCGGCAGATTCCGAATTGACTAATTGGGAATTACGTACCTAACCTTGATCTGTCAACTCCAGCGAACGAAGGAAGAACGATAAATTTTCAGAACAAAACCGCAACAGGAGGGAATAATGAAACTGAAAACTTGTCTTGGACTGGCCCTGGCCGGCGTGATGTCGACAACGGCTGCGGTGGCGCAAACCGCCAATTGCGGCGAGGTGCGGTTTTCCGATGTCGGCTGGACCGACATCACCGCGACCACGGCGGTCGCATCGACGGTGCTTGAGGGGCTGGGTTATAAAAGTAAAATCAAGGTTCTCTCGGTGCCGGTCACCTATGCGTCCCTGAAGAACAACGATATCGACGTCTTCCTCGGCAACTGGATGCCGACCATGGAGGCCGATATCAAGCCTTATCGCGACGACGGGTCGGTCGAGACCCTGACGGTCAATCTGGAGGGCGCCAAATACACCCTGGCAGTGCCCAAATACACCTTCGACGCCGGGCTGAAAAGTTTCGCCGATATCGCCAAGTTCAAGGACAGGCTGGGCGGCAAGATCTACGGCATCGAGGCGGGCAATGACGGTAACCGGCTGATCCTGGACATGATCGACAAGGACATGTTTGGCCTCAAAGGCATCAAGCTGGTCGAAAGCTCCGAGCAGGGCATGCTGGCCCAGGTCGCCCGCGCGGTGAAAAGGAACAACGATGTCGTGTTTCTGGGCTGGGCCCCCCACCCGATGAATTCCAACTTTGAGCTGGCCTATCTTTCCGGCGGCGACGATGTGTTCGGGCCCAACTTTGGCGGCGCCAACGTCTACACCAATGTCCGAAAAGGGTATGCGGAGGAATGCACCAATGTCGGCCAGCTGCTCAAGAACCTGAAATTTTCCCTGCCGATGGAAAATCAGATCATGGGCGCCATCCTCAATGACGGCGAAGAGCCAGCGGACGCGGCCAAAGCCTGGCTGAAGGCCAATCCCGATGCGCTCGGTCCCTGGCTGGCCGGGGTCACCACACTTGATGGAGGCGACGGGCTCGCGGCGGTCAAAAAAAGCCTTGGCATGTAACTGATCCAGCCGGGGCGGTGGCGTGATCCGCCACCCCGGCATCCAGGGTACAAAGGGCGGAGGGTGAACACCCATGGAATGGATCACACAAGCCAAAATTCCCATCGGCAAATGGGCCAAAGCCGGCGTTGACTGGCTCACCGACAATGCCGCCTGGTTTTTTGATGGCCTTGCCGCCAGCCTGGAGACTGTGATCGGAGCCATATTGTGGGTGCTGCAAACCCCCCATCCGCTGGTCATTGTCGCAAGCGTGGTGGCCCTGACCTGGTGGGTACGGCGGTCGGCAGGTTTTACCGTCTTCACCGCCTTGGGGCTTTTGCTGATCATCAATCAGGGCTACTGGACCGAGACCACCGAAACCCTCGCCCTGGTTCTGGCCGCCTCGGTGGTGTGCATGGGGCTGGGGGTGCCCATCGGGATCGCCGCGGCGCGCCGGCCGTGGCTTTATTCCGCCCTGCAGCCGGTACTTGACCTCATGCAGACGATCCCGACCTTTGTCTATCTCATCCCGGCCCTGATCCTCTTTGGCCTGGGCATGGTGCCCGGCCTCATCGCCACGGTGATTTTCGCCATCCCCGCCCCCATCCGCCTGACCCATCTGGGCATCACCTCGACGCCCAAGGAACTCATCGAAGCGGGACAGGCGTTCGGGGCGACGCGCTCACAGCTTCTGTGGAAGGTCGAGCTGCCCTTCGCCCGCCCCCAGATCATGGCCGGGCTGACCCAGACCATCATGCTGTCGCTCTCCATGGTCGTCATCGCCGCCCTGGTCGGGGCAGACGGGCTGGGGGTGCCGACTTTGCGGGCGCTCAATCAGGTCAATATAGTCGGCGTCGCCATCGTGCTCATCGCCATCATCCTGGACCGGCTATTCAAACCAAGAGCGCCGAAACCATGACCCAGACCATGGTGCGGCTTGACGCGGTGAACATCGTCTTTGGCAAATCGCCGGAAAAAGCGCTTGATGGATGCAGGGGAATCGAGGGAGGACATCCAGTCGCAAACCGGGCAGATCTTAGGGGTGCACAATTGCTCGATTGATATTGAGGAGGGCGAGATCGTCGTCCTCATGGGCCTTTCCGGTTCGGGCAAATCCACCTTGCTGCGGGCCGTCAACGGGCTTAACCCGGTGGTGCGCGGCTCTGTCTCGGTGGCCGACGGGCAGGCCATGGTCGATATCACCGGGGCGAGCGCGAAAACCCTGCGCCATATCCGCACGACCCGCATCGCCATGGTGTTCCAGCAATTTGCCCTGCTGCCGTGGCGGACGGTGGTAGAAAATGTCAGTTTCGGCCTCGAGCTCGCCGGTGTTCCCGCCGAAACGCGCAAAACCCGCGCCATGGCGCAACTGGAACTGGTCAATCTGACCCAGTGGGCCGACGCCAGGGTTCATGAGCTCTCCGGCGGCATGCAGCAACGGGTTGGCCTGGCCCGGGCCTTCGCCACCGAGGCGCCGATCCTTTTGATGGACGAGCCGTTCTCGGCGCTCGACCCGCTGATCCGCAACAAGCTTCAGGACGAGCTTCTGGAGCTTCAGGCCAGGCTGGGCCGCACCATTATCTTCGTCAGCCACGACCTTGACGAAGCGCTGAAAATCGGCAGCCGCATCGCCATCATGGAAGGCGGACGCATCGTTCAACTCGACACGCCGCAAAACATCGTGCTGAAACCGGCAACCGGTTATGTTGCCGAATTTGTCGCCCATATGAACCCGCTAAACGTGCTGCGCGCCACCGAAATCATGCGGCCGCTGAAAAGAAAAACCCGGCCATGGCCCGCACCATGCCGGACACAACCCCGGTGCGCGAGCTCCTCAAGGCGCAAGTGGACGACCCCTCCGATATCTACATTTCCGGCGACGGCGGGCTTGTGGGGGTGGTCGGCGGCACCGATATCCTCAAATCATTGCTGCCAAAATCAACCGCCCCGCGCACCGGCTGAATAAATGCCGAATTCCGCCATGAGCCAGGCGGAGTTCATTTTCCTCCCAGCTTGATCCGCCCTGAGGGATAGACTTCTAAAAAACGACAATGTTCACGGCACCATTCGGCTGCAGGCGGTGAAAGCCATCCGGTGATTTGCAGCATGTTGGCATAGTGCCGGGGCAGATTCCACGGCAGCACGGGTTCATGATGGGCGATCCGGTTGCGCAGGGTGCGGATCGGACGAAGGGGTACCGACAGGTCTTTACGCCGCAGGCCCTTGCCGTCAGCCTTGCGGGCAATCTTGTTGAGATCCTGCTGCCAGAGGTTCTCATAATTTGGGCTGAGCATCGAGGTCCAGAAGCTGAATGGCAGCCCTGCAACTATGGCACCGGGAGAAGGATCCTCTTTTTCTCTGGTCAGTTCTTCAATAGCTTTTGCAAGTTGTGTCTTTTGATGGTCGATAAGTAAAAATCCGTCTTCGTTAAACCAGATTTCGTGGACGGTTTCACTCATTACAGCGTGGATACGGTTGCGAAGGGCAACTTCGAGCATCTGGAGCGACAGATAGAGGCTTTCGGAAATTTTGGTGTTCAGAGTGTAAAGCTCAATCGCGCGGCCCCGGTCGCCACCGGCCCATGCCAAATAGCGGGAAAAGCGCTCAAGCGAGAGGGCATTCTCTATATCTTTAAATGAATTCAACGGCTTACTCATTCCAATTGAAGAATTCCCCCACCTCGCCTATATTGTGAACAGACACCCCGGTACCGTCTCTGCCTCTGGCACGCGGCCGGGGTAAATTTTTGCGGCTAGCCTTTCTCAGGCCTTTGGGGGTTTCCACCTCTCTATATATCCTCAGTACACTCATTTCCCCACCGGCAGGGACGTGATATTCTCTACCTCCCCGGCTTTTTT
>QILX01000211.1 GCA_003232175.1 Hyphomicrobiales bacterium
GTGTGCCGCCTGCCACAACGACACGGTGAGATTGCCTTCAGGCGTTTCTCCCATTCGCACCAGATCGGTCGGCGCCTCGACGTCCAGGCCAAGACCGGACAACCAGTCGCCGATTTGCTGCCCTGAGAACCCCAACCGACGATGGGCGTGTTCATTGCGCAGGAATTCCAGATCATGAGGAGCAAAATCGGCGATGACCAGCTTGCCGGTCTTGGCCAGCACCCGGGCCCCTTCGGCCAGAACCGGTAACGGGTCGTCGAAATAGTGCAGAACCTGATGCAGAACCACAAGATCGGCGACGCCATCATCGTAAGGCAGGGCGAGAATATTACCCGAGCGGACCTGGCAGTGGTCGAGCCCGGCACGCTCCAGCCGCGCCCGGGCAAGGCCAAGCATCGGCCGCGAACGATCTATGCCGACGCCCCGGGTCACCCGGCCGGCAAGAACCTCGAGCATGCGGCCGGTGCCGGTGCCAAGATCGAGCATGGTGCCAAAGGGGCCCGGGCCGACAAGCTCGAGTATGGCAGTTTCGACTTCTCTCTCACCGACCTGCAGGGCGCGAATGCGGTCCCACTCCGCGGCGGACTGGTTGAAAAATGCCGACGCCGCTTCGGTGTTTTCCTGCCGCACCGCTTCAAGCCGGGCGCAGTCCCGGGCCAGAATTGCCTCGTCGGGCGGCATTTGCGCTGCGATATTCGCCATCAGACCGGCAGCATCCCCGTCGCCAACCAGGCGGCAATACACCCAGTTGCCTTCACGGTAGCGCTGAATGAGTTCTGCCTCATCAAGGAGTTTCAGATGCCGTGATATCCGTGGTTGGCTTTGTCCAAGAACACGGGTCAGATCCTTGACGTTGAGTTCGCCGTATTTCAGCAGGAAAAGGATACGCAGACGCGTTGGTTCCGCCATGGACTTCAGGGCCGCAATGGTCTTCTCGAACCCCAATTTTCGAAATTCCTTGTCATCTGTCATGCGAACGCTCGTCCAATCTTCCGCAAGCACCCGCCCGGGCACCAAAGCCGTTAGCAATTTGCCTTGCTCAAAGGCCAGACCCGGGCCGGCCAGAATCAACTCTATACCTCTGTCATGAAACAATAAAAACACTGTCCGTAATTTCCCCGCCCTGGCGATGTTTTGGTCGTGCAAACTGAACGCGGCATTTTGGCAACAGCATGGGAAATTATCCAACCCATTTTCAGGAAGATCACATGTCTACTCATCTGTCTGTGATACCTTGAGTTACATTCGAGTCAGTAGTTAAGTGAGATAACGCCCAGCAGGGATCATCAGTTCTTCGACGGCTAGACTGATCGACGAAAATTGAGATTTCGAGTATAAGGGTGAGGCACTTAGGGCACCAGGACAGGCATGCGGCACGTACAGGGGAAATTTCGTCTAACCGGCCCAATTGTTGTTGCCGTTCTGGCAATGCAACTGGGGGCTTGCGCCTCGTTGGGCGGCGAGCCGTTTGCCTTGTCAGGCGCCGATACCGGGGTGCAAGTCGCCGCGCCGGCGCAAGAGGAAAACGTCGTGACGACGGCGGGGGCGCCTGCGGATCTTGGCGGTAACGGCAATGAAGTAAGCGCGCGGCACCCCAATGTCGTGCTCGCCGTGGCCGAGAACGATCCCTTCGAGGAACTCAATCGGGCGGTTTTTTATCTCAACGACACCCTGGATACCTTTATCGCGGTACCGATCGCCGAAGCCTATCGCGCTGTCGTGCCGCTACCGGCCCGCGACGGCATTCGCAATGCGTTTGCCAATCTGGGCAGCCCGGTTACCTGGGCCAATGATGTCTTGCAAGGAGAATGGGAACGGGCGTCGGTCACTTTCAGTCGATTTGCCATAAATTCGACCCTGGGGTTTGGCGGGCTGTACGATGTCGCGGCGACCAATTTTGACCTTCAGGCCCATTATGAGGATTTTGACCAGACCATGGCGCTGGCCGGGTTGGCCTCTGGACCCTATCTGGTTCTGCCGCTGCTTGGCCCGGCAACGCCGCGCCACTTGATTGGCCGGGTAGTCGATTCCCTCGCTCATCCCTTGACCTGGGTTCTGGCCGGGGAAAGCTTCTTGGTTCGCGCTACGCCGCGGGCGGTGGAAATGGCGTCGACACGAGCCGATTTCCTTGAGCCGATAAAACAGATTAAGATGAATTCGCCGGACTATTATGCGGCGATACGCAGTCTTTACCGGCAGACGCGCGCCAACGAGATCGGCAACGGTGTAACCGCCGATGAAATGACTTCGCTGGATGAAGATTTGGATTTGAGTGCGGAATAGTTAGGAGAATTATTTATGCGGACCATTATCAGCCGGCGCTGTGTTGTCGCCGCCTGGGCCGGTGCCCTTTTCCTGGGCCTTTCCTTTACCGCCCCAACACCAGCGAGCGCCAGTTGCGCCATCGCAACCTCCAAGGCGACCGCACTTGGCAAGGAAGTGACTGATATTGTCGCCAATACCGGCCTGTCATCCGCCGACCGCCTTGCCCGGTTCCGCTCCATTTTCCGCAAAAACGCCAACTTTCCAACCATGGCCCGATTTGCGCTTGGTAGATATTGGAAAAAGTTGCCCGCCGGCCAGCGCAAGGAATATTACAAACTGGTCGAGACCCTTGTGGTTCGGGTCTTGTTTGGCCAGCTTGAAAGTTTCGCCGGCCAGAAATATTCGATAACTACGCAGAAATGCCGTCCCAAGGGCAGCAAGGGCAAGGAATTTTATGTGGAAGGCTCGGTCTTGAATGCCAATGGGCAGAAGATGACCAATGTCAGGTGGTGGTTTCTGATCTCCGGAGGCACCATGAAACTGTTTGATTTCCAAGTCGCCGGCATCTGGCTGACCCAGCAAAAACGCGCCGAATTCACCACATTTCTGCAAACGCGCCGCGGTGACATCAATCTGCTGCTCGACGATCTTCGCCGCCGCACTGGCGCCTGAGGATAATTTTCAGGCTCCAGGACCTAATCCCAGGCCACGGCACCGGGCTGGTGCCGTACGCGCCAGAACCGAGAATGCACAAACCGCCGGTAATTACCCGCGGGAAAACCGCCGGTACTTGATCCGGTGCGGCTGGTCAGCATCGGCGCCAAGTCGACGTTTGCGGTCCGCTTCGTAGTCCTGGTAATTGCCTTCAAACCACTCCACATGGCTGTCGCCCTCAAACGCCAGAATGTGAGTTGCAATCCGGTCCAGGAACCAGCGGTCATGGCTGATGACCACGGCACAGCCGGCAAAATTCTCCAGCGCATCTTCCAGGGCCCTCAAAGTGTCAACATCCAGATCATTGGTCGGCTCATCGAGAAGCAGTAGATTGGCGCCGGTCTTAAGCATCTTGGCCAGATGCACCCGGTTGCGTTCGCCCCCCGAAAGCAGCCCTACCTTTTTTTGCTGATCACTGCCCTTGAAATTGAAGGCGCCGACATAGGCGCGCGATGGTTGCTCGATTTTACCAAGCCGGATGACATCGGCGTTTTCGGCAATCTCCTCAAAAACCGTCTTTGCCGGATCAAGAGTGTCCCGGCTCTGGTCCACATAACCCAACACCACCGTGTCGCCGATTTTCAGGGTACCCTTGTCCGGGGTTTCCTGGTTCGCGATCATGCGAAACAATGTTGTCTTGCCGGCGCCGTTGGGGCCGATGACACCGACAATTCCCCCCGGCGGCAATCGAAAATTCAAATCCTCGATCAACAACCGGTCGCCAAGCGCCTTGCCCAGGCCACTGGCCTCGATAACGATGCCCCCCAGGCGCGGCCCTTGCGGGATGATGATCTGCGCCCGGCCGACATCCTGCCGCTGGTCGCGCTCGACCATTTCCTCATAAGACTTAATCCGCGCCTTGGATTTGGCCTGCCGCGCCTTGGGCGCCGAGCGCACCCATTCAAGCTCGCGTTCAAGTGTCCGCTTCAGTGCCACATCCTGCCGGCCTTCCAGTTCAAGCCGCTTGTTTTTCTGCTCCAGCCAGGAGGTGTAGTTGCCTTCGTAAGGTACGCCGCGTCCGCGATCGAGTTCCAGAATCCAGCCCGTGACATTGTCAAGAAAATACCGGTCATGGGTGACCATCACCACGGTGCCGGGAAAATCGGCGAGGAAGCGCTGCAGCCAGGCAACGGTTTCAGCATCAAGATGGTTAGTCGGCTCGTCCAGCAGCAGCATGTCAGGCCGGGACAACAGCAGCTTGCACAACGCCACCCGCCGCCTTTCGCCGCCCGAAAGGGTGGTGACATCGGCATCGTCCGCCGGGCAGCGCAGCGAATCCATCGCCTGGTTGACCTGGGCGTCAAGATCCCACAGATCCGCCGCCTCGATCTGGTCCTGAAGCTCGGCCATCTCATCGGCGGTTTGCTCGGAGTAGTCGGCCGCAAGCTCGTTATACCGGTCAAGCAGCGCCTTTTT
>QILX01000127.1 GCA_003232175.1 Hyphomicrobiales bacterium
CGAACTTCTTTGCGAAGGCGGGTATTTTCTTTCTCCACATCCTCGTGCGGTCCAGACATCAGGTCTTCATGCTGATGCTTTTGAACCCACTTATTCAGCGTCGAAAGCCTGACCCCCAGATCTGATGCAATCTGCGGCCTGGTCAGGCCACTAGTTGTTGCGATGCGAACCGCATCACGGCGAAATACCTCGGTATATCTCATTGCCATTCCTTGTCTCTTCATAACAAATATTGCTCGAAAGAGACCGGAACTAAACCGGGACAAGACCAGGCGTTCTTGTCGCTGCTGCGATCTCAGGTCAGGGGATTGCGCTTGTAAGACAACTGCTTGTTCGCGATGATTTAGCTGCCGGACGGCTTGTGCGCGTAAGTGATATTAATGTGTCATCAAACCGCAGTCTGTATTTCGTCTGCAGGACGCAAGATCTCCATATTGAATTGATCTCAGCATTTAGAGCGTTTCCGTTTTTAACGGAAGCGCTCAGGCAGCAAGCGCTGCCCGGCGTGAATGCGCCGCGCCCGTGCAGGCTCGGTGCATAGCGTGATTCCGTTAAAAACGGAAATGCTCTAGAGATTGGATTAAGCGAACGCTGGCGCTTAGTATATCACATAATTAGCGAGTCTGAGCCCAGAAAGTGGATCGAATTCTACAATCAACAGCGGCCATATTCTTCCCTTGGCAGACACGAATTACCGCCCAAATTATCGTCAATCCCGTCCAAACATGGGGCATAGCTCATTCCAAACAGCACCGGCGGCTCTACGGACGGATTGGTATGGCCGGTGGAATTGGTCCACCTTGTTATCCAGGGCCATCAGAGCATCGAATTTTCGATAAATTTTTTGGTGGACAGGTTTTACCATCCTGATTTTGCGGGACAGATAGCTTCAGGTCGATGAAGATGCGGAACGTGTCTGCTCCGAAAATATCCGTAAGCATCTACCAGTAATGACCGGATTTCCGATCCATTTGAGATCGCCGATAAGCCCTACCAAAGTCGATTGCACTGGGCTATTTTCATTCCCGAATTGGAGCAGGCTTATAAGGAACTCGGAGCATGGCAACAGTCGCATTCATCGGTCTTGGCGTGATGGGTTACCCCATGGCGGGACATCTGGCAAAAAACGGTGGCCACGCCGTCACGGTTTACAACCGCACCGCTGTAAAAGCGAAAAATTGGGTGGCGAGTTACGGCGGCGCTAGCGCCGACACTCCTGCCGACGCGGCCAAAGGCGCCGATTTCGTTTTTTCCTGCTTAGGCAACGACGATGACCTGGCCGAAGTCACCCTTGGTGAAAATGGCGCCTTTGGCACCATGAAGAAGGGCGCCATCTTCATTGACAATACCACCGCCAGCGCCACCATCGCTCGCAAACTTGGCGCCGCAGCGGCAGAGGGCGGCTTTGGGTTTCTCGATGCGCCGGTTTCCGGCGGTCAGGCCGGAGCTGAAAACGGCGTGCTCACGGTCATGGTTGGTGGCGATCCGGCAACCTTTGGCCGGGCAAAACCAATCATCAGTTCTTATGCCCGCATGGTCGGGTTGATGGGCGAAACGGGCGCCGGGCAGCTCACCAAGATGGTCAATCAGATCTGCATAGCCGGTCTTGTACAGGGCCTTGCCGAGGGTTTGCATTTGGGCAAGCGGGTCGGGCTTGATATTGAAAAAGTAGTTGAGGTCATTTCCCAGGGCGCTGCCGGGTCGTGGCAGATGGACAACCGCTACAAAACCATGAACACCGGCGAATACGAACACGGGTTTGCAGTCGACTGGATGCGCAAGGATCTGAGCATGTGCCTCGAGGAAGGCCGCCGCGCCGGCGCCACCTTGCCGGTAACAGCACTTATCGATCAATTCTATGCCGATGTGCAGAAAATGGGCGGCAACCGTTGGGATACTTCCTCCCTGCTGGCCAGGCTCGAGGACAAAGATAGACCTTGCTGAAGCATTCGCCAGAGCCATCGAAAAATACCCTGAAGACCAGTGGGCAAATAATATCAATGCCTGTGGATAGGAACCGGTGTCAGACGAATCTGCGCTGAATGTTTATATGCACATTCGGGGTGGAATTACGCCGGTATTTTTCTTCAAAGTGCTCTACAAGCGGCCAGCGCTTCGAAATATCCCAATATCTATCATCACCTGGCGCCGGCCCCGGGAACAAAATTCCGCGCGGCTACTCGACAAATAGCCCCAGCCATGAGCGTTTGATGCTGGCAAGGCGGCTCGTTGCGTCATAGGGCTCTACCGGCAGGCCCAGATGCTGCGGGGTGCTCTTGCCTAGTGCGGCGAGCAACTGGTAACTCGTGGTTACATAATCGGCACGGGCGCGTGTCAGGGCGATCTTTGCCGCGACCCGGTCGCGCTGGCCGTCGAGGATATCGATCACCGACCGCTGGCCCACTTTGGCTTCGGTTGTCAGGCCGCGAACTGCCAGCTCTGCGGCGGAAAGCTGGCGGCCAGCTGCGGAGATGCGGGCCTTGGCAGCAACCCGGCGTGCCCACAAAGTCCGTACCGATGACCAGATACCGCGTTTTGTCGCTGCCCGCTCGTAACTCTTTTCGATCGCCCGGGCCTTGGCTTCGCGATAACGCGATTCCTTGGCGCCGCCGTCATAAAAGGGAAAGTTGACCCGCACAAAAGCAGAGATTTCCCTTGAAGACTTGAAGGTTGAGGAGGAGTGGGTTTTTGTGTCGTAGCTGGTGTCAACGGTCACTTTGGGAAAAAAGGCGCCGATACGGGCATCAACATCGCTGTCGGCAGCCATTTCATCAGCTTTGGCCTTTTTGATCAGTGGATTGTTTTGTGCAGCCTCGGTAAGGGCGGCGTCCAGGTTTGCCGGGAAAAGCGCTGCCGGCACCCGGGGCCTGGCGACTTTGGATGGTGGCAGACCGACAAGCTCGGTAAAGGTCGATTGGCTGGCAACCAGCTCTGCCTTGGCGGCGGCGTGATTGGCGCGGGCCTCATTGAGCCGCGCGTCGGCTTGAGCAAGGTCGGTTCGGGACAAATCGCCCAGCTCCAGCCGCCGTTTGGCCGATCGACGTTGCTCGGACAAGAACCCGACATTCTGCCGTTCCAGCTCAACAATCGAGCGGTCACGCCAGACATTGGCGTAGGATACGGCGATTTCGGATAACAGGCGCTGTTCGGCGTCGGATAATCCAAACCGTCCGGCTTTGGCGCGGGCCACGCTGGCGCGTACCGTGTTGATCGAGGAAAAACCGTCAAAAAGCAGCAGAGAAGCACTCACTCCGGCGCTTTCCGGCCGGCGGCGATCTACAGAATTTGGCCCAAATCGTCGTTCCGTGACCCGGCCGATACTGCCGGTCGCAGTTAAGCTGGGCCGAAGGGCGGCGATGGCCTGGGCGACGCCCTCATCAAGCGCGGTCTGCCCGGCGCGCCGCGCCAAGATGGAAGGGTTATCGACATACCCTTGGGACATTGCCCCTTGTAATTTGGCGTTTCCAGCTGGTAGTCCGTTGGTTTTTATACCCGGTTTGGTCGACGAATTTGTCTTGGGCGTCAACTCATCAGCCAAAGCGCCCGAAGGAAAAACAAGGAGCAGGGCGACGAACAGACTGCCGATTGCCGCAACCATGGGCAGACCGATGCTCCATACCGGCAAGCCGCCTGGGCGCATTTGAATATTCGAAGCGGTATCGTCCAGCATCATGCCAGCCCAGCAGTTTGCATCGCCTGTTATTGGGCGTCCGGCATCGTCAATGAATGTCGTTAACGTAGGTTTAACACGTGCCCCACGTAAGGACAGGCAGCCTGGGATAAAGCATTCTGTATTCAGCTAATTTACACAACGTCTGTGCCCGGTTTTCCTCAAATACCGAAGCCGAGTTAGCACGCCTTCAAACTGGTATTGCGTGGCGGGGTCCACACAGATTGAAATCTGCTGGATTAACCAGTTTGACAACATGTTGACTATCGAGGTCGCGGCCCCACCCAAGATCGGCTGTCCTGCCGTCAATGGCGACGACCCCCTCGGTGGCGGCACAGGCCCCCTCTGATATGGCCGACAAAAGTGTATTTTCCATCGTCGTCGATTGGCCGGATGGCATTGGTCTGTCTGGCCTGGATAAACAAATTGACGTTCTGAAGCGTTTGCTGTGATGCTTGGCATTCGGTTTAACTGACCCCGGAAAAGCCGACTTCTCCTAGGCAACCGGAACATTCACCAGTTCCGCGCTCCCGAACGCGAATTGTGGTCAACTGCGCGGTGCGTTCGGTTGCCACCGACCAGCAGGGCGACCGTGATATCGACGAACTCAGGGTCCTAAGTAATTGAAGAGATTGGTTGAAGTTGATGATACCAGAATTTAATTCGGCCCATCGGCGTTGCAATTGCTCGTAGCGCTTTTAAATCTGCGGCTTTATTGGCATGGATTTAACGGTTTGAATGCCGTTGAGACTTTCGATGAGAAACTCCTGCTTGCGCTGATCCTGCTGAGCGCGTCCAGCCGGTCCATCCAGATTGTTGGCCCCTCGCCGTAGATATTTTCACGGCAGGCGCCAAAAAAACCGCCCCGTGGCATCACTAAGCGTGGCGCGGCCAAGTTTTGCCGCCTCCCAGCCAAGCAGGTAACTGCGGGACTCATTAATAGAGGTGTCCAGTACAACAATGATACACAGGCCCAGAATGTTGATTGCCAGGGATGTGCAGATCACCAAAGCGGGCACCGCCGATAAATCCGGAACCAGGCTTTGACCCAAGCATCGGCCCACTAGAGTACTGTTGCATTTTGTGCCCACCGGCTGGGTTGCCGAATTTGCCAGTGGCTTGAGAAGACAGTGGAACATACGCAGATATGGCGGCCTTGCTTGTCGGTGCCCGGAATACAAAGTGAGACATGCTTTCAATGGATATGGATCAAACACCCTTTTGCCCCAAATTGCCTTCAGGAGCGCGGATGCGGCGGATTTTGGCGTCCTCTTTACTGAACCGATGAAAAAAGCGCCTGAAAACCCGGTAAATTTGGCCAACGGAAACACCGGTACCTAACTCTGGTTTGAATTTTTTCGGCCCCACCGGCTACCCACAGGTGGTGAACCCCAAATTGGTACCAGAAAATTTTCTGACACAAAACAGAATAGAACCATGGCGGACGCGAGCGGCCCGCTCAGCACGGCCCCATCAGCGCTGACACAATTGAAGGTGCCGCCGCCGGTGTCTGGAATTTGCTCAGATTCCGGCAAACAGGAAGATCACAGCTATGTAGTCAACTGAATGGCCCAATTTTTTGGGAGATTCCGCTGCACTGACGGGGGCCGAAATTAATCATACGATCCCACCAGAACGACGCAGTGCACCATGAGTAAATTACATCACACTGGGTCCCATCAGGGGGTTCCAGCACTGAACGACATCAGCTAATGTTCATTTGTGCAAAGCACCCGTAGCTCAGCTGGATAGAGCGCTGCCCTTCGAATCCTGTCGGGTGCGCCAATCATTTCAATGGGTTAGCAGGTATTGTGGATTTTCTATCCGCGAAAAGTAACCACATAGTAACCACGTCGTCAGTCAATCTGCGCTTGATGGACCCGGTACAAAAATTTTTCTTAGCGGCACGATTTGCTGCAATGCCGGTGAAAAGTTCGAATAGTGGCGATAAATCAATCTTGCCAATTCTGCCCCATCGATCAGCCTTAGATTTGGCTTCATCTGCTCATATCCATGAGCGTCCGCTGAAAATGACCCTAAAGTGACGAAGAGACCGAATTCGCCGTGCTGTGCTGCGCCGTCGAGCTTTTGAACATCTGGTCGGCCAATGGTGTTAAAAGTCTGTTTGCACTGAACCTTTATTAGGGGTGGCTCAAATCCCAATTCATCGCGATGCGCGATCACATCAACGCCACCATCGCCTGCTTTTTTGGTCACCCTTGCATGGTAACCCATAGCTTCCAGTAAATGAGCGGTGAACTGTTCAAACTCTTGATCGTTTATCGCTGTTTTCAATCGTCTCAGTACATAGTCGTCTGTATTCTCTTCGACATGTTCTGAAACCGCCTCAGCCCCACCATCGTCCACGGCTGCGATGTCCGTCTTTTTGCCAGAAAATGCGGCAATGAACTCATCGGAGTTATTGGCAACCTGAAATAGCGTCAAGGCCGATCCAATTTCATGTAGTGCGGATTGGGAGAATGTTGTACGTGGTAAATGCGTGATCCAATTCACTTTTCTTCGCTGAAGCATCGACTCGTGATTCGCCTCTGGCGCAAAGGTGCAATGCCCGTCCACAATCCCAAGATTTACCATCCGGTCACTCTTCGATGGATAGATGATGCCGTCACCAATTTGCATTTCATGCGCAAACCGAAAAAGCATACCCGCCCAGACCGGGATTGCTCCCTTCTTATTATCTGGATATGCCTCGGACAGGCTTTTCTTGAAGGCAGCACGATTCTTCTCGATATCGAGGATATTTCCGACTTCGCGCCAACCCAAACCAACAAAACCTTCGTCAATTGGAATTGTGCCGACCTCTTTGGGCATATGAATGCCCCAAAGTGTGCTGGGCATTCTGTTGTTTGGCTGGTTCGTTTCGATCATGTGTCAAACGTCCTGATTAAATCCATCAGCCTCTGTGTCACCCGTTCAACAATCGATTTTCGCTGAAGGATTTTGGGCTTCTCTTTCAGTGCCGCGACAACCTTTTCTCTGAGCGGCAATTGCTGGGTGAAATGATAGTTTGAAATAATTTCGGAGATGGACTCAGGTCTTAGTCCTTCGGATTCGCATAGTGCTGAAAATTGCTTTTCGCGTTCCGCAGTCCAAAATTTCTCGAATTCCCCTTCCACCGCATTGGGCGTGGCGACATTTGGGAGGTAGTCGTTGATAAACCGCTCGATCAATTCACGCTTGCTGCGCAGCTGAACTTCGGATCCAAGAAGGTCCAGTATTGATTTTTTTCGGCGTTCGGCATTTTTGCGATCCGCCTCATTGTCAGATTGTTCTTCCGCCTTGAATTTCGCCAGAAGCGCCAGGATATAGGCGACGTTGATTTCGTCACGCTGGATAAGTTCAAGCTCAAAATCGATATCATCAATAATTGATACTTTCTCATCTGCGTCACCCTGTGACCTCGAAGCCTCATAAAGATCGAGATATTTGCTCTTGAAATCTTCAAAGACCTGGGCCTCGATATAGAGGTCTCCCCATGCAAATTCGCTAAAGCTCTTAAGCACATTCAAGAGGCGGATCAGAGCCCGAAAAGCTGTGATGAATGCCAATTGTTCTTTTTCGTCTTTTAGATCGTCCACTGCCTTTGGCGTCGGCGT
>QILX01000255.1 GCA_003232175.1 Hyphomicrobiales bacterium
TGGGCAAGGGCGAGTGGATGGTGGTCGAGGCGGATGAAAGCGATGGCAGTTTTCTCAAGCTGCCGGCGGAAATCGCCATCGTCACCAATATCGACCCCGAACATCTGGACCACTACGGCGATTTTGACCGGTTGAGGGAGGCCTTCCGGCTGTTTGTCGAAAAAGTCCCGTTTTACGGATTTGCCGTCATGTGCGTCGATCACCCGGAAGTCCAGGCCCTGATCGGCCGCATCGAGGATCGGCGCATCGTAACCTATGGCCTTAGCCCTCAGGCCGATATCCGTGTCATCGATCTTGAGCAGGGGCCGCAAGGATGCCGGTTTTCCCTGCACCTCAGCGACCGCCAGACCGGAGCAGAGACATTGATCGACGATCTCAGCCTGCCGATGCCAGGCGAATACAACGCCCTTAACGCCGCCGCGGCGGTGGCGGTGGCTCACGGCCTTGGCATGAATGCGGACGCAATCAGGGGCGCGTTGAAAACTTTTGGCGGGGTCAAGCGGCGGTTCTCCCATGTCGGGCAATGGCGAGGTGCCCATATCTATGATGACTACGCTCATCATCCGGTGGAAATCGCCGCGGTGCTGGAAGCCGCCCGGCAGGCGAGCAGCGCCAAGGTGATCGCCGTCATGCAGCCGCACCGCTATACCCGATTGCGGGATCTGTTCGATGAGTTTTGCGCCGCCTTCACCGATGCCGATCATGTGCTGGTGGCGCCGGTCTATGAGGCGGGCGAAGAACCTATTGAAGGCTTTAACGCCGACACGCTGGTCGAGGCATTACAGGCGCGTGGCCATCGCAGCGCCCAGGCGCTATCGGGGCCGGACGCCATATCCCCGGCGCTGGCCGAACTCATGGGGGATGGCGATGTCGTGGTCTATCTTGGGGCCGGGACGGTGACCAACTGGGCCGCTGCCGCGCAAGGCGAGCTTGAAGCCCTTCCCCTTTCGGCAGGCCGGGGGTAGGGGGCGGTGTTCGCCGATGCCGATGCGCTCCTGGCGCGTCTGCCGCGGGTTCGGGGGCGCCTGCGCGCCAATGTGCCGCTGGCGTCGGTTACATGGTTTCGGGTCGGCGGGCCGGCGGAAATTATGTTCACACCAGCGGATGCCGATGATCTTGCGGCGTTTCTGGGCGCAACACCTATGGATGTTCCGGTCACTGTCGTTGGTATCGGCTCGAACCTTCTGGTGCGCGATGGCGGGGTGCCCGGCGTGGTGGTCCGCCTGACCAACGGCTTTCGCGACGTGACACCGGTTGGCGGAAACCGCCTGGCGGTCGGGACAGGCGTGCCTGACAAACATCTGGCTGCAGCGGCTTTGGCCGAAGGTCTGGACGGCTTTGCATTTTACCACGGCATTCCCGGCGGTGTTGGCGGAGCCTTGCGCATGAATGCCGGGGCCAATGGGCGGGAGACGGCGGAGGTGGTTGTCGAGGTCGAGGCGGTGACCCGCCGTGGCGAAAACATTAAATATTCCCAATCGGATATGGGGTTTTCCTACCGGCATTCCTCACTGCCGCAGGACGTGATCTGCACCGGCGCGATTTTCCAGGGCACGCCGGGCACCGAGGCCAATATCAGGGCGGCGATGGCGGCGGTGCAAGACCACCGCGAGGCGGCTCAGCCCATTCGTGAAAAAACCGGGGGCAGCACGTTCAAAAACCCCGAGGACGGCAAAGCGTGGCAGTTGATCGATGCTGCCGGATGCCGGGGCTTGCGCATCGGTGGTGCGCAGATGTCCGAAAAACACTGTAATTTTCTCATCAACACCGGGAAGGCGACGGCAGCGGACATCGAAACGCTTGGCGAGACGGTGCGGGCACGGGTCAAGGCCAAATCGGGGATCGAACTTGAATGGGAAATCAAACGCATTGGCGTATTGCGTTAGGGGCCCCGTGAGATCAGAACACCTCTTCTCCGCCGCCGCTCCAACATTCAGACGAAAGGCAAATCCCATGAGTTCGGATACCCATGTCGCGGTCGTTTACGGAGGCTGGACCCCGGAGCGCGAGGTCTCGCTGGATTCGGGCAGGGCTTGCGCCGGGGCGCTGCGGCGTTGCGGCTACAAAGTCACCGAGATCGACGCCGCCCGCGATATTGTCTCGGTGTTGGGTAAGGTTGCGCCGGATGTGGTTTTCAACGCCCTTCATGGCGTCTGGGGCGAAGATGGCTGCGTCCAGGGCATTCTTGAAACCCTTGAAATCCCTTACACCCACTCAGGCGTCACCGCTTCGGCGCTGGCGGCGGACAAACATCTGGCGCGGACGATATTCGCCGCTAACGACATTGCCGTGGCCGAAGCCGTGGTGGTATCGCGCTTTGAGGCCGCAAAACGCCATATCATCCAGCCGCCATACGTCATCAAACCGGTTCGCGGCGGCTCGAGCGTCGGGGTTTACATTGTCACCGAAGATGATGAATTGCCGCCCAGGGTGGTTGGCGGCGGCGATTGGCCCTTTGACGATGAGGTGCTGGTGGAGGCCTTTATCGCCGGCCGGGAGCTGACTTGCGCGGTTATGGGGGACGTCGCCCTGGGGGTGATCGATATCGTTCCGACCGCCGGATTTTACGACTATGAGGCAAAATACGTCATTGGGGGTTCAAAACACATACTTCCGGCCGAACTTAAACCAAATATTTACCTTCGTATCCAAAAGGTTGCATTGAGGGCGCACATGGCTCTGGGCTGTCGCGGCGTGTCGCGGGCGGACTTCCGCTATGACGACACATCTGGAGGGACCGGTGAGCTTGTATGCCTCGAAGTGAACACACAGCCGGGAATGACCGAGACTTCGCTTGTTCCTGAGCTGGCCGCACATGCAGGGTATTCGTTCGAAGACCTGGTGCGGTGGATGGTGGAGGATGCATCTTGGCGTCGGTAAAATCCGGCAAGTCAAAAGCCAAAGCCTCAAGGCGCCGTAAATCGGCGCCGGGCCGGCGCTTGCGCCGCTGGACGCTTGCGCTTGCAGCTGTGGCGGTTTCGGGCGTGGTCGTGGCCGCCGCGGGTGGCTTTGGCCTGCGGTCTTTTGCCAGCGCAGCCATTGGCGATATGGCCCGTTCAGCCGTTGATGCGGGCTTTCGCAACATCGGGCTGACGGTTCAGGACGTCACTGTCAGTGGCCGCCGCAATGCGCCTGCCGCCGAGATCCTTGCCGCGCTTCTGGTGGAACGGGGCGCCTCGATGATGACATTCAACACCGAAGATGCCCGGGCGCGGGTGCTCGATGTGGACTGGGTCGAGGATGCGCAAGTCAAACGCCTGTTTCCCAATACGATCCGGGTAACGGTTAAGGAGCGCACGCCTTTCGCCGTCTGGCAAAAATCCGATCACAGTTACGTTGTTGATATCAAGGGCAAGACCATCGCCCAGGCTTCAGCCTCAGTGATGGCGCAGCTGCCGTTTCTGGCCGGAGTGGGTGCACCGGAGGCGGCGCCCAAACTGCTTGCCATGCTGGAGGAGCGTCCATCAATCAAATCCAGATTAAGGGTCGCCTCTCGGATCGGTGACAGACGCTGGACGCTGAAACTCGATGGCGGCGTCGATGTCATGTTACCGGCGTCTGGTGCCGGCCCGGCCCTGGACGAGCTTTTGCGGCTGGAAGACACTACCGGAATTCTGGGCCGGGATATTCAGGTGATCGATCTTAGAATTCCCGACCGGCTGACATTGCGGGCGAGATCGGTCAAAAAACCCAAAGACGAGCGGGACGAAAATTCATGATCCTGCCGACATTCAAATCCCTCGCCGACCCGGATCATGAGGGCCTAAGCCCGCGCAAACCGGTCTGCGCGGCGCTGGATATCGGTACCGACAAGATTACTTGCGTGATCGCGCGGGTGCGGGGGAAAACCGGAGGGGCTCCGGGGTTGGATTTCAAGGTGGTCGGTGTTGGTCATGTGGCCTCCCAGGGGGTCAAGGCCGGGGTCATCGTCGATCTGGCCGCCGCGGAAACCTCGATCCGTGCCGCTGTCGATGACGCCGAGCGGGCGGCGGGATTTACTGTTGATGAAGTCATTGTCAATGCTTCTTGCGGGCGGATTTCCAGCGAGGTGTTTGAAATTGATGTCGCGGTCCGTTCGGGCCGGGTGACAGAGGATGATCTTGGCCAGGTGTTAAAAACCGCTCGGTCGCAACCCCGGGACGATGGTCGTCTGACCTTGCATTCCATACCCATCGGTTTTGCACTGGACGGGGATGCCGGTATCGCCAACCCCTTGGGAATGTATGGGGAACGGCTTTCTGTCGGTATGCATGTCGTGACGGCGGAACCGGCACCGTTAAAAAATTTGGCTCTGGGCATCGACCGCTGCCACATCAAAATCGACCGGGTGGCGGTGTCACCGCTTGCCAGCGCCATTTCAACCGTAACTGCCGATGAAGCGGGTATCGATATGGGAGCCGGCAGCACTACGGTTTCGGTATTCATTGAGGGCCTGTTTGTCCACGCCGACGCCATTGCTCTGGGTGGTGGACATGTCACCCTGGATCTGGCGCGCGGACTCTCGACCCCGCTGACCCAGGCTGAACGCATCAAAGCGCTGCACGGGAGCTGCCTGACCGGCCCGGTGGATGACCGGGAAGCTATCGAAATCGAGGCTGTTGGCGGCGAGGGCGGGGCGGAAAATTTAATTCAAGTGCCCAAATCAAACCTGGTTTCCATCATTCGACCCAGAGTCGAAGAGATATTCGAGATGTTGCGCGACCGGCTGCGCGGTGCTGGCCTGGATAATATGGGCGAACGGCGGATCATACTTACCGGCGGGGCCAGCCAGCTTACCGGCACCACGGAAGTCGCATCGCACATTTTTGGCGGACAGGTACGCCATGGGAGCCCACGATTAGCCGGGTGCCCGCCAGAAACCTTCACCGGGCCGGGATTTGCCTGCGTGGCGGGGCTCTTAACCTATGCCCAGAGTGCCGAAGTCGGGTTGCATGACGGGTTATCTGAAACCGAAGACCATAACAATGCTGGTTATTTCGGTCGTATGGGCCGCTGGCTCAAACAAAGTTTTTGACGAACGCCGTTGGCGGCGCGGGGCCGTCTGTAACGAATGATGTGTCGGGGAAATGCGGCAAACCCTCATGGGGTCCCCAGAACGAGAGGTTGACATGACGATTAATTTGAAAGCACCGGAAGAGAATCTGGACCTCAGACCGAAGATCACTGTTTTCGGAGTCGGCGGGGCGGGCGGCAACGCAGTCAATAATATGATTCAGGCCGGACTTGAAGGCGTTGAATTTGTTGTCGCCAATACCGACAACCAGGCGCTGGCCATGTCGAGCGCGGAGAAGCGGATCCAGATGGGCACCGCGATCACCGAGGGTCTTGGGGCCGGTTCGCGGCCGCAAATCGGTGGGGCGGCGGCCGAGGAGGCCATGCCGGAGATCCTTGACTATGTCAACGGCAGCCATATGGCCTTCATTACCGCCGGTATGGGCGGCGGCACCGGCACAGGTGCTGCCCCGGTCATCGCCCGGCTGGCGCGTGAACAGGGCATTTTGACCATCGGCGTGGTCACCAAGCCATTTCAGTTCGAAGGCGCCCGGCGGATGGAAATCGCCGAAGCGGGCATCGAAGAACTGCAGCGCCATGTTGATACGCTGATCGTCATCCCGAACCAGAACCTCTTCCGCGTTGCCAATGAGCGCACCACCTTCGCCGACGCCTTCGCCATGGCCGATCAGGTGCTTTATTCCGGCGTCGCC
This sequence comes from Hyphomicrobiales bacterium, assembly GCA_003232175.1. GTDB lineage: Bacteria > Pseudomonadota > Alphaproteobacteria > Rhizobiales > SZUA-8 > SZUA-8. The sequence continues at coordinate 5,706 of QILX01000255.1, forward strand.
GGGGTCACCGACCTGATGGTCAAGGAAGGGCTGATCAATCTGGACTTTGCCGATGTGAAAACCATCATGCAAGGCATGGGCAAGGCAATGATGGGCAC
>QILX01000098.1 GCA_003232175.1 Hyphomicrobiales bacterium
CGGCGCTATCATCTGGTTGCCTCCAATCGCCGTCCCGTCCGCCCGATCGTCGCCGAAATTCGCGACTGGCTTATCGAGCAGATACAAAAAGACCTGAAGACAATGGCCTCAATTTTGTGATTGACCCTGAAACACAGCCGCCGGCAGTGAACGCATAATTCAGAAGTCGGTTTTCGATCCTCCCGCTTCGATGCGTTTTTGAACGAATGCGTCGATTTCATCCCCGATCGCCGGCTCGATAGGCGGGGGTACAAAGTCTTCGATCACCTGTTTGAAGATCGTGTTGGCCTTTTGCCAGGCGACCGGACTGCCCGCCTCTTCCCAGCTTTCATAATTGCGCCAGTCCGAGATTAGCGGCGCATAAAACGCGGTTCGGTAGCGGTCCAGAGTGTGCTGGGTACCAAAAAAATGCCCGCCGGGGCCGACATCGCGGATAGCGTCCAGGGCAAGGGTGTCGTCGGTAACCTCGACCGGTTCCAGAAACTGCGACACCATCTGCAGGAGGTCGGCGTCAAGAACGAATTTTTCGAAACTCGCGGTCAGCCCTCCTTCCATCCAGCCGGCGGCGTGTTTGACCAGATTAGCGCCGCCCATGGTCAGCCCCCACAGCGAAAACACCGATTCATAGGCCGCCTGGGCATCGACGGTGTTGGCCGCGTTCACGTTTGACGAACGGTAGGGGATATTGTAGCGCCGGGCCAGCTGACCGCCGATAATAGCGCCTTTCATGTATTCTGGCGTGCCAAAGGCCGGCGCGCCGGACTTCATGTCGACATTTGAAGTAAAACCGCCGTAAATCACTGGTGCGCCGGGGCGTACCAGCTGGGTCATGACAATCCCGGCCAGGGCCTCGGCATTTTGCTGGGCCAGCGCCCCGGCCAGGGTCACAGGCGCCATGGCACCGGCCAAAGTAAATGGCGTAACGATCACCACCTGCCCTTGCGCCGACATTTCCATGATGCCGTTGAGCATCTCGCCATCAAAGCGCAATGGCGAATTGGTGTTGACGACAGTCATGATCGACGGTTCGCGTTGAAATTGTTCGTGATCGACCCCCCGGGCGATCCGCGCCATTGTCATGGCGTCCGTAGTGCGCGCCTGGGAGGTACAATACCCCGAGATTACCTTGTCGGTTAAAGTGATCATATCGCGAAGGCATTCCAGATGGCGGATGGACGCGTGGCGATCGACAGGCTCGACCGGGTAGCCGCCCAGGCAATGGATCGTGTTGAAGTGTTGCGCCAGTTTCAGAAAGTTTTTGAAATCTTTGGTATTACCGACGCGGCGTCCGTCGTCCATGTCGCTGGCGTTGGGCGGGCTGGAGATGCAGCTGAACGCCATGAAATTTCCGCCAATTTGCAGGTTCCGTTCTGGATTGCGGGCATGCAAGGTGAAATGCGATGGCGCTGATTTTATGGTCTGCGCGACCATTTCCCGGTCAAAGCGCACATTTGCGTTTGTCTCATCGACGTCGCAGCCGGCCTTTTTCAAAATCGCGCACGCCGCTGGCGACAGGAACTCCATGCCGATATCGGCAAGGATATCGAGGGAAGCATTATGGATGTGCTCAATCTCGTCGGCTGAAAGCAGATCAACAGGCGGAAAGGCACGGCGCGGCTGTTTCCAGGGCAATTGCTGGATGCCGCGTCGCGTCGCGCCGCGCCGGCGGCGCTGACCTGCCCGGGCCGGTGTGGGGGCGGAAACCACGGGGCTTAACTCCTCAATGGTGTCTGGGATGAAGCTTCATTCAAACGCGTTCACCCTTCACAGCCGGTTTGGTGGCGACCCAAATTGGTCAAATTTGGTATTTCTTCTGCCAGAGACCGACAGCGGGTTCAAGGTGCCCAGGCTTCCTCCTGCTATTCAGGTTACGCCAAATGTGTAAAGTGTGCCGGCGGGTGCAGGACAAAAGGTATGGCATGACCACATTTGCAACAAGGCTGGTGCCACCGGACGCTGCGTCAGACCCGGTCTGGGCCCGTAATATCGGGTTTTTTCTCATCCATAATTTTTCGCTGATGTCATTTGCGTCGGCGTTGGAGGCTCTGCGGGTTGCCGACCGTCTTGCCGGACGGCAAAACTACAAAAGAGTGATAATCACTAAAGACGGAAAATCGGCGATTTCCAGCAGTGGAGTTGCGGTGTCTCCCAATTGCGCCATGGCCAATACCGGTGGGCTGGACCGGCTGATCGTCGTTGGCGGCGTGAACACCGAAACCTATCACGACCCGGAAGTTTACGTCACCTTGCGCCGTTGGGCACGGTCCGGCTGCTATATTGGCGCGGTGTCGTCGGGCAGCTATCTGCTCGCCCAGGCCGGCTTGCTCGATGGCTACCGGTGCACGATCCACTGGGAGAATTTCGAGGGGTTTGTCGAACGCTTCCCGACACTGGAGGTGACCGACGAGCTTTTTGTCATCGACAGGGACCGCTTTACCTGTTCGGGTGGAACCGCATCGCTCGATCTCATGCTGGTTTTTATCGAAGCCGACCACGGTCGGGACCTGGCGGTTACGGTTGCCGACCAGTTTATCCACAAAGACAGCCGTGACAGCAACAATCAACAACGCATGTCACTGCGGCTGCGGCTTGGCGCCAGTCATCCCAAATTGCTGGCCGCCGCCGGCCTCATGGAAAGCAATCTTGAGGAACCGCTTAAGGTCGACGACATTGCCCGGCAACTGAATTTCACCGTACGGCAACTTCAACGGCTGTTTCGCAATTACCTTCAATGCACTCCCAAACAATATTACCTGGACGCTCGCCTGGCGCGGGCTCAGCGCATGCTGCTGCAGTCGACATTGAGTGTTCTGCAGGTGGCAGTGGCGTGCGGATTTGTTTCCGCATCGCATTTCTCAAAGACCTACCGCAATCGTTACGGTGTGTCGCCGCGCCAGGGGCGAGAGACAACCAATTCCAATGCCGCGATGCATGCGGCAAACAGCGGCGAGTGATGGCCGTGTCTTATTCCCAAAACCGGACCCCACTTTTGGGAGACCGGCTTTAGATCAGGCGGCAGAGCCTGAATGTCACCTATGTATTGAGGTCCGAACTTGTGTCTTCAATCAGCTTGGCGGCAACAACTTTGGCATTGCGCGCTGCATCCGAGTTTCCGGTTATATGTGCAATGGCAGTAGCGCCTTCGTGCAACAGATTGATTTTTTCCGCAATAGATCCAGGATCGTTGAGCTGCGCGGCGCGCGCAAGTTCTTCAAAGTAGGCAACCACCAGCCGTTTGTGCATGGCCGCTTCGCGAAACACCGCACTGGGTCGCTCGCTATACTCACCAGCGGCACTCATGAACGGGCAACCAAAAAAGGCCTGATCGTTAAACCAATCCTCCAGGAAATCGAAGGTTGCAAGCAACTTATTCCGCGGTTGTGGTGCCAGTCTATCGACAGTCTGACGCATGTTTTCACGGAATTGCTCGTCGATCCGCCGTAACACGGCAACGATGAGTTCCTCCTTGGATTTGAAGTGCCGGTACAATGTGGATTTGGCAATGCCCGCTTCCGCAATGACATGGTCGATTCCTGCCGCTTTCACCCGAACATGCGGGGCAAAATCATTGTTACCGCAAATTGAATCTGGCTATCGGCTCTTCTAGCGATCCACTTCACACGCGTTATTCGAGTTCCCCGGACATTGCGCCGGGTGACTCTCTTTTTTAGCCGGCAGGTTGGCTCTGACCATAGGTCTTCACATGGAAGTCTTTCAGCTCCAGCACATATTCTTCAAGGGATAACAACCCGACACAAGGATAGGCTCCGGCGCGGACTTTGGCATCGGACACCAGTTTTTTGGCAAGAACGATCGCCGGAACGGTTGGGATATGCGGTCCATGCCCGTCCCACGCGATGACCGCCCACGTCTGGGTCAGCGGATGTCCGTTGTGATCTTTGCCTTCAATTCTGACATGCATGCCGCCATCTGCAGTGCCCAATCGGTTGAACAGGTTGGCAATGCTCAAAAGAGGTTGGGCGAAACGCGGCAGGTTGAGCGGAATGCCCGCCCGCACCAGCCAGGACAGGCCCCACAAGCCCAGATGCAAAATGCCCAATTCCAGACCGGCGGAAAACTGAATACGGGAGATGCCGTACCGCGCCGGCAACAAATCCAGATCCGGAATATCGCAATTTGCCATCCAGCGTTTGCCGATATCGGGGTAGGTATGACGGTAAATATCCTGCCAGCCATAGCGGGTTTGCGGTCCCCCCGGAAACGGCTTCAGCGGCTTGCCAACATAGCTTAAAATGCCGGAGGTGGTGGCAAGGCCGCGTTCGGCCTGCTGGCCCGGACTTATGCCGTATTTCAGCAGATCGATTTGCGCGAATTGAAAATGCTCCAGTACGGCGGAAGATAGGCCCGGCACCGTGCTGGCGCCGCTGATGATCGTAACGCCCGCGCGCCTTGCCTGAGCATCCAGACCGCCAATTCCGGTGACAAAATCACGCCCATCGGCCAGGTCGATATAGTGAACGCCATGGCGGATGCAGGCTTGTGCTATTTTGTAATCAGCATTTTGAAACGGACCGCAGGTGTTGACGACCACTCCGGGTTTCAATCTTTCCAGTTCCGCGTCGATATTCGCATTGGCGTCAAAGCCGGCGATTTCAACCTGCTCTCGGCCGATTTCCCGGCTGAGTGCCCGGGCTTTGTCCTTGCGCCGCCCGGCAATGATAATGGGCACGCCGGCCTTGGCCAGCGCCCCGGAGATGCGCTTGCCAAAATTGCCGTACCCCCCAAGGATCAGAACGGATCGCACGATATTTCCGTCACCTTGAATTCCCCGGCATAGCCAAAGGTTTTGCCGAACAGCGGGTGCATGGCATGAGTCCACATGGCAAAACTGTCATCAGTAAGGGGGGTTTCCTCGGCATGCCCCCGGCCCATGATCAGCACAAACGGGATCGGGACCATGACCCCGAAAACGCGCCAGACATATCCCTTGTGACTGAGGGTAATCTTGGCGCC
>QILX01000248.1 GCA_003232175.1 Hyphomicrobiales bacterium
CGCGGGCAAAGGCGAGAATATCATCGGCGGTGGTGGCCTCACAGCCCTCACGCAGTTCGATGAAGGCGCACGGGGTTTCGCCCCATTTTTCGTCCGGTTTGGCGACCACGGCGGCGGCGGAGACACTTGGGTGTTTGTAAAGCACGTCCTCGACCTCGATCGAGGAGATGTTTTCGCCCCCCGAAATGATGATGTCCTTGGATCGGTCTTTCAACTGGATGTAACCGTCGGCGTGGCGCACCCCCAGATCGCCGGAATGGAACCAGCCGCCGGCAAAGGCCTCTTGGGTTGCCTCAGGGTTTTTCAGATAACCTTTCATGACGATATTGCCGCGGAACATCACCTCGCCCAGGGTCTCGCCGTCCCAGGGGCATTCTTCCAAGGTTTCAGGATCGCGCACCGAAAGCCCCTCAAGGGCGGCGTAACGCACCCCTTGCCGGGATTTCAGCCTGGCTTGCGCGGCATCGTCAAGTTCGTCCCATTCCCGCTGCCAGTCATTGACCACGGCGGGCCCGTAGGTTTCGGTCAGCCCATAAAGATGGGTGACATTGAAGCCGGCGGTCTTCATCGCCGCCAGGACCTGCTCGGGCGGCGGGGCGGCGGCGGTAAAAAATTCAACTTTATGATCGATATCGCGCTTGTCCCCGTCGCCGGCGCCCAAAATGGTCGACATGACAATGGGCGCGCCGCAAAGATGGGTGACTTCGTGATCGGCGATGGCGTCCCAGATCGCCTTGGGCCGCACCCATCTGAGGCAGACATGGGTACCGGCGGCGACCGATATCGACCACGGGAAACACCAGCCATTGCAATGAAACATTGGCAGTGTCCACAGATAGACCGAGTGTTTGGCCATGCCCGTCGTCAGCACATTGCCCTGGGCCAGAAGATGGGCGCCCCGGTGGTGGTAGACCACCCCCTTGGGGTTGCCGGTGGTGCCCGAGGTGTAATTGAGCGAAATGGCGTTCCATTCGTTATCGGGCATGGCCCAGTCGAATTCCGGTTCGCCACGGTCGACAAAGTCCTCGTAATCAATGTGACCAAGCCGCGCCCCGTCTTGGGGGAACTCAGGGTCGTCATAATCGATGACGACCGGTTTGACCTTCGCCAGAGCCAGCGCCGCTTTCATCGTTCGGGCATATTCGCGGTCGGTGATCACCACCTTGGTGCCGGCATGATCGAGCTGGAAGGCCAGGACCGACGCATCAAGGCGGGTATTGACTGAATGCAGCACCGCGCCACACATCGGCACGCCGTAATGCGCTTCGAGCATCGGCGGCGTATTGGCCAGCATCACCGAAACCGTGTCGCCAACTCCGATCCCGGCCTTGGCCAGCGCCGAGGCCAGTTGCCGGGCACGGGCATAGAACGTCGCATAGTCGGTGCGGGCACGGCCATGGATGATCGCGGTGTGCTCGGGGAACACCATGGCGGAGCGGGCAAGGAAGGTCAGCGGGGTCAGGGGCTGAAAGTTGGCCGGGTTGCGGTCAAGGCCGGCAAGATAGGGACTGGTTGGCATTTTCGCTAAAATTTCCATGAGTGCGATACAAAAGGATGTTGATCCTATTCCGGCCGGCCAGCCATGGGAATCGAAGATTTCCGGCTCCCGGTCCGGCTCAGGGATCAAGCAGCGAGACCGCGCCGTCCCAGCTCAGCTTGAGGCCGACAATGAAAATCAGCACATAAAGCAGCGAGTAAAATATCTCCTGCGGCACCCGCTTCACCAGCCACACCCCGGCAAGCGTCGAGACCGGGGCCAGCGGCAGCAGCACCGCCGAGGTGGTGAGATTTGCGGTGTTGAATTGCCCAAGCAGAAAATAAGGAACTAGTTTTACCGCGTTGATGTAAGCGAACAAAACCACCGAGGTACCGACAAAGAGCAGCTTTTCAAGCCGCAGCGGCATGGCGTAGATCTGAAACGGCGGCCCGCCGGAATGGGACACAAAACTGGTGAACCCGGCCAAGGTGCCCCAGAACCAGCCTTTGGTGGCCGAGGGCCGCGCTTGCGACTTTCCAGGGGCGCGCACCCAGTAATCCAACGCGAAAACCACCGCCATGATCCCGATCAGCAGCCGCACCATGGCATCGTTCACCAGACTGGCGGTAAAGTAGCCGATGACAATGCCCAAGGTGGCGGCGGGGATCATCAGCTTCAAAAGGGCAGGGTCGAATTTCCGCCGGTAGGCGACAAGGCCCACCGCATCCATCGCCACCAATATCGGCAGCAGGATCGCCGCCGCCGCCACCGGCGAGATGGTCAGCGCCATGATCGGCACCCCCAGCATCGCCATGGCGCCGCCAAAGCCGCCCTTGGACAGGCCCACAAGGATCACCGCCGGAATGGCGGCGGCGTAGAACAAGGGGTCGTCAATCATGGTGCGGGCAAGACCGGGGCGCCATTGTCTGGCTGCGGTTTGCGTGGATGTTGGCGTTCGAACATCCGGTAGCCTTATTCCGGTTTCCATTTTAACGGTAGCCAAAAGACTGCCGGCCGCCATGCATCGATGCAGCTTTGTCAGATGCCAAAGGTCCGACTTCCAGGGGGGCGAAATTCGGAATATATAGGGGAAACACAAATTGTTGCGGTTAGGCAACGACCAGAATTTAAATGCAATTTTTCCATTCCAACTTTGGTGCCGACCATATTATCATCAATCTGCAATGCGGCTTAACTGTCGCCGGGGGGCATATTATTTGGGAGTATCAACTAGTGCTTGTTTTAAAAGATCGTGTGCTATTCGGCTGTATTTCTGCAGGTCTTGTTGCTGCCCTTAACATCGGAACGGCAGTCGCCGAAAGCGACATTTTGCCGAATACCGGTGTCACCAAGGTGACCGTCGAGGCTTTGTATCTGGGCCGGGATGATATAGACGGCACCAGCTTCACCGGACCCGACACGCCGGGCGGCGACTTTATTTTATTCAAACCTTCCGAACTCAACCCGGACTGGAGCACTGGCTTCCGGGCCACCGTTGATACGATCATCATGGGGCGGGACATCCAGTTCAGCGGGTTTTATGCCGGACCCTTTGAGACCAGCAAAACCATAACCGGCGCGGATGCGGGAAGCCTGCGAACCAACGCGACATACGACGATGATGCCCACCTGAACCCGGGTTCAGATGTGGGGTCCACCGCTAATTCCGACGAGCTTTTTGCGCTTGCGATCGATCACGAAACCACCTTGTACGGGGGGGAAATCAACCTGGTCGAACCGGCTGATTTCCTCGGCCTGCCGGGGCATGCGTTCTTGTTTGGCGTACGCGGCCTTTATCTGGGGGAAGACCTGAAATCCATCGCTTACGACGAGCTCGATGATTTTCAGGGCACCGATGATGATATTGACCGGGTTCGCATCGAAGCCAAAAATCGCCTGCTTGGCGCGCAGATCGGCCTGCAGGCCATGCAGCCAATCACGGAGAATATCTACATCGGCGGTAATGTGAAGGCCGGCCTGTTTGCGAATTTTGTAAAAGTCGACCGCAGTTTTTCCCGCGATGACAACGTCAACGATGTTCTCAACGACAGCAATAGCGGCACCGGTTTTGCGCAAGTGCTGGAAATCAACCCGCAGGTCAAGGTAAAATTCGCTGAAAACGCCTATCTTTCTCTCGGCGGTAACGCAACCTGGGTCAACGGGATCAGTGAAGCCGGCGACCAGTATGCCACGGTGACCGATGCCGACGACCGCAATTTGCGCAACGATGGATCTATGTTGTTTTATGGTGCCACTGCCGCATTGGTATTCAAGTTCAACTAATTGTTCTTGGGTGCCGCACCTCCTGCGGTGACTGTCGCGAATTCAGGTGACAGGCAACGGTTGGAACGCAGGCGTCAATCTGCATATAAATAAACCTCCCGCACCCCGGTTTTGATAACCGAGGTGTAAAGGATACTCTGGCGTGCGCACGCCAAGGCGTGGCGCACAAAAAAGAGAAGTCACCCGGGGGGGATATCATGACCAGCCGCTACGGCGAGACCTATAAGAGCTGGCGCGAAAACCCGGAAGACTTCTGGGCCCAGGCCGCTGCCGAGATCGACTGGATCAAACCGTGGGACAAGGTATTTGATGCTGATGCCGGGGTCTATGGCCGCTGGTTCGCTGGCGCGGAATGCAACACCGCATGGAACTGCCTCGACCGCCAGGTGGCCGCGGGCCGGGGTGACCAGCCGGCGTTGATTTACGACAGCCCGATCACCGGCACCTCGCGCACCTTTACTTACGCCGAACTGCTCGACGAAGTGGCGACTTTCGCCGCGGGGCTGCAATCCAAAGGGGTGGGCCGAGGCGACAGGGTGATCATCTACATGCCGGCAATCCCCGAAGCCGCCACCATCGCCATGCTGGCTTGTGCCCGGATCGGCGCCATTCATTCGGTGGTCTTTGGCGGCTTTGCCGCCGCCGAGCTGGCGACCCGCATCGAGGATGCCGGCGCTGTCGCGGTGATCACCGCTTCGTGTGGCATCGAGCCAGGAAAGGTGATCCCCTACAAGCCTCTGCTTGATGAAGCAATAAAAATTTCTTCTGCAAAACCAAATACTTGTATTGTCTATCAAAGGCCACAGGTGAGGGCGGATCTTGCGCCGGGCCGCGATCATGACTGGTCCGAGCTGATGGCGGAAATGCGCGCTGCTGGGAACAGACCGTCGCCGCCACCGACCCGCTTTATATCCTTTACACCTCGGGCACCACCGGCGAGCCCAAGGGCATCGTTCGCGACAATGGCGGGCACATGGTGGCGCTCAAATGGTCGATGGAGAATATCTATGGCGTCAAACCAGGTGAGGTCTTCTGGGCGGCGTCGGACGTCGGCTGGGTGGTGGGTCATTCCTACATCGTCTACGGGCCGCTGCTGCATGGCGCGACGTCGATTATGTTCGAGGGCAAACCGGTTGGTACCCCCGATGCCGGGGTTTATTGGCGGGTTATCGCTGAACACAATGTGGTGGCGTTGTTCACCGCCCCCACCGCTTTTCGCGCCATCAAACAGGCCGATCCCAGGGGCGAGCTGATCGGTGATCATGATATCTCGAAATTCCGCACATCTCGAAATTCCGCACGCTTTTTCTGGCTGGCGAGCGCGCCGACCCCGATACCATCACCTGGGCCGAGGACCGGCTGGGCGTGCCGGTGATCGACCACTGGTGGCAGACCGAGACCGGCTGGACCATGGGCTTTCTGCCCGTCAAACACGGCTCGCCTACGGTTCCCATGCCCGGCTACGACGTGCGCGTTCTGGACGACAGCGGGGCTGAGGTCGCTGATGGAACTATCGGCGCCATTGCGATAAAACTGCCCCTGCCTCC
>QILX01000172.1 GCA_003232175.1 Hyphomicrobiales bacterium
AGAACAATGGCGCCAGTGGAGATGACTTTCATCTTCTGGTTGGCATCGGCGCGCTGGTTGACCAGCATATAAATCGCCGCCAACACGCCCAGAATGATCGCCACCGCCAAAAGCCGGTTGCCGTTGGACCCAAGGGCTTGAAAGAACTCGAACAGATAGTAGATGCCGCTCGCCGCGGCCATGATGACCGCCATGGTAGTGGCAAATGAGATCAGCGCCCATTTCAGAGGTTTGGGTTCGCTGGCGCGCGGCAGGCCGGCCATGCCCAGTTTCATCGCTTCCAAATGCACGATGTAAACCAGGGCAATGTACGAGATTACTGCGGGGACAAAAGCGTTCTTGACCACTTCAAAATACGATATCCCGATATATTCGACCATCAGGAAGGCAGCGGCACCCATGACCGGTGGCATGATCTGACCGTTGACCGACGAGGCAACCTCGACGGCGCCAGCCTTTTCGGCCGAAAAACCGACCCGGCGCATCATCGGGATGGTGAAGGTGCCGGTGGTCACCACATTGGCGATCGACGAGCCGGAAATCAGCCCCGTCATGCCTGACGCAACCACGGCTGCCTTGGCTGGACCGCCGTTAAAATGGCCCATCAGCGAAAAAGCGACCTTGATGAAATAATTGCCGGCGCCAGCCTTGTCGAGCAGCGAACCAAACAGAACAAACAAAAACACCAGGTCGGTCGAAACCCCAAGCGCGATACCGAATACACCCTCGGTGGACAACCACTGATGGTAGGCAACGGCGCCAAAACTGGCGCCCTTCCAGGCCAGGAACCCCGGCGCGAAGGGGCCAAGAAAGGTGTACCCCAGAAAGACCATGGCAACGATCATCAATGGCGGACCAAGCGCCCGGCGCGTCGCTTCGAGCAAAAACATCATGCCAGCAACCGCGACCACGATATCCAGGGCATTGGGGTTGTTGGGCCGGTCGGACAGCCGGGTGCCCATGATCGATTTGATCAAGCTGGTATCAAAGACAAACAAATACAGCGCACAAGCGGTTCCGGCGATGGCCAGCACCCAGTCCACCGTTGGAACGTAGCTGCGCGGCGAGGACTTGAAGGCCGGAAAGACCAGAAAGGCCAGAAAAATCGCAAAGCCAAGGTGAATGGGCCGCGCTTCGCGGCTGGAGAACACTCCAAATCCAGTGGTGAACGGCAGCGGAGAGGCAATCCACACCTGGAACACCGCCCAAGTCAGCGCCACCGCGGCAATCAGCAGGGCAATTTGCCGGTTGGCCGGCGATCGCCCGCCTGTATCACTCGATGCGACCAGATCGTCCAGTGCGTCATCGGATAATTTGCTATTCTCAGCCTGCTGGTCGCTCATAGTTTCCCCTCGATCCCCTGGCTTTTCCGTGGTTTACCACGTGGTATCAATTCATATTTTTCGTCATCTTTAGATGAGAAATCGGCGCGGGCACAAGCGCCCGCGCCGAAGTTTTCATGATAAAAGCGGACCTTACATCCAGCCTTTTTCTTTGTAATAGCGCATGGCGCCAGGATGGATCGGAGCGGAGATGTTCTTGGTGATCATATCCATCTCCTTCAGGTTGGCGAAGGCCGGGTGCAATTTCTTGAAACGCTTGAAATTGTCGAATACCGCCTTGGTGATCGCATAGACCACATCGTCGGAGGTCTTGGTCGAGGTCACGAACGTCGCGCCAACACCAAAGGTGGTGATATCATCCGGCGAGCCCGTGTACATGCCGCCAGGAATGGAGGCCATGGAATAAAAGTCATTGTCGGCGGCGAGTTTGCGGACCTCCGCATTGTCGACATTGATCAGCTTGGACTCACATGACGTTGTGGCTTCCTTGATCGTGCCGGCGGGATGGCCGACGGTAAACACGATCACGTCGATCTTGTTGTCGCACAGAGCGGCGGCCTGCTCGGAGGACTTCAGCTCGGCGGCGAGCTTAAAGTCGCTCGTCTTCCAGCCCATCTTGTCCATCACCACCTCAAAGGTGGCGCGGGCGCCGGAACCAGGATTGCCCATATTGACCCGCTTGCCGATCAGATCTTCAAATTTATTGATGCCTGAATCGACGCGCGCGACAACGGTAAAGGGCTCGGGGTGGACCGAAAACACCGCCCGCAATTCTTTGAAAGCGCCGGCGGGAAATTTGTCAGGTGCGGTGCCGTTATAGGCGTGATACTGCCAGTCGGACTGCGCCACGCCAAAATCGAGATCGCCGGCGCGAATGCCGTTGATGTTGGCGACCGAGCCGCCGGTGGTGAAGGTGCATTTGATGTTGTTATCTTTTGACGCCCGGTTCACCAGACGGCAAATCGAACCGCCGACCTGATAATAGACGCCGGTCTGTCCGCCGGTGCCGATGGAAACGAATGTTTCCTGCGCCTGGGCAGCTGTCGCCAGCATGAAAACACTGGCAATCGCCGCCGTAGTTAATGAGTACTTGTCCCTCAACATATTGAACTCCCTCTTTTTTTGTTCAAAGCTTAGGCGACCGATAGGCCGCCGCAACCTCGTAAAGCAAATCAATGTTGTACGGCAAAATTGAGAACTTCAACGTACAGCATGTCGTGCCACTATATAGGATATGATAGAAAAGCAACGCAAAATTTTGCCGGGTGACAAATTTTTCAAATACATAGTTTCGAAGCAAAAGTATTCAGAGCGAACAACATGTTGCACTAGTAGGTCCAGTCCATTTAATACGGCAATCCTACATAATTTTCCGCCACCGAAGTCAACGCGGCGCGGGATGAAAAAAGATATTCAAGTTCGGCATTTTGAATACGTTGGCCAAAGGCACCATTTTGTGGAAACTGGTGCAGCAACATGGTCATCCACCAGGAAAATCTCTCCGCTTTCCAGATCCGCGCCAGGGCACGGTCGGAATATTGATTCAGCCCGCTCTCATCGCCGGATTTATAGTGAGCGATGAGACCTTCGGACAGATATTGAATATCCGAGGCGGCAAGGTTCAGACCCTTGGCGCCGGTGGGCGGTACGATATGTCCGGCATCGCCGGCGAGGAAAAGCCGGCCATGGCGCATGGGCTCGGCGACAAAACTGCGTAACGGCGCGATGCTTTTTTCAATTGAGGGACCGGTGACCAGACCACTGGCGATGTCTTGCGGCAGGCGGCGTTTCAATTCGTCCCAGAACCGGTCATCGGACCACGCCTCGAGACTTTCGTCCTGGCCCACCTGAATGTAATAGCGGCTGCGGGTTCGCGACCGCAACGAGCACAAGGCAAAGCCGCGCTCGTGATAGGAATAGATCAACTCGTCGGCCACCGGCGGGGTGTCGGACAAAAGCCCAAGCCATCCAAACGGGTAAACCCGCTCGAAGGTTTTAAGAATGTCAGGCGGAATAGCGCTACGGCCAACCCCGTGAAAGCCATCGCAAGCAATGATGAAATCGCAAACGACCCGGTGGTTGCGGCCATCTTTGGTGTAGGTGAGGTAAGGAGTATCGGTTTTTATATCGTGGGGCGCGACGTCTTCGGCGCCATGAATGACAATACCGTCCATGGCGGCGCGCGCCTCATAAAGATCGCGGGTCAATTCGGTCTGGCCGTAAACCATCACTGTCTTGCCGTCCAGAAGATCGGCAAAGTGAATGCGGTGACAGCTGCCGCCAAAGGCAATCTCGATGCCTTCGTGAATTTCCCCTTCCGCGTCCATGCGTTTCCCAGCGCCGGCGCGACGCAACAGATCAGCCATGCCAGTCTCAAGTACGCCTGCCCTTATGCGGCCCAGGACATAGTCCTGGCTGCGGCGCTCCAGCACCACGTTTCCTATGCCTTGCAGATGTAACAGCTGAGACAGCAGCAGGCCCGAAGGTCCGGCGCCGATGATCGCGACAGACGTGCGCAAACTTTTCCCCTCGCAATTTCCCCCAAGAGTGGCGCAGCTTTGCCAATGAGTAAAGGCAAAGTCCGCCCTTGCCCACGCCCGTGCCCGCATCCATAAGGATGGCGGCAACTCTTGAGATTGATGCCATCAGCACCACATTCTACAGCCAGGGGGTTTGGTTTGCGGTGATCTCCAACTCAATTATATTCGGTTTTCAGACGCATTAAGGCGGGGAATTAATGGACTCACTGACCCATATCGCCGTTGGCGCCACCGTATTTGAGGCGGTGCTGGGACGTAAAATTGGCAATAAGGCAGCCCTTTGGGGGGCAATCGGCGCCACCATTCCCGATCTGGATGTATTTTTTCCCATGGGCGGCGCGGTCGAGGCCTTTACCTATCATCGCGGCTTTACCCATTCAGTATTTTTCCTGGCGCCGCTGGCACCGGTTCTGGCCTGGGCGATCACCAAAATTCACCCAGCGACGGCG
>QILX01000302.1 GCA_003232175.1 Hyphomicrobiales bacterium
ACATCCAGACCGGCTTCGGCGGCGTGGTCGGAATAGTTCAGACCGATGCACATGAATTTACCCACCCCGGCGACACAAGGCCCAAGGCGCGGCGCGCCGCCGACTTTGGGCAGGGAGGCCGGATCAATCGATTTCAGCGCCGCAAGGTCCGCAAGCACCGCGCCGCCGATATCGCCAACATGCCCGGACAGGTCACGCAGGTCGCCATCGGCATCGAGCATTCCAGGCTTTTCGGCGCCGGGGGGGCCATATCGCACAAGTTTCATGGGTCAGGTCCTTCAGATAAGGGAATACTCAAATGGTCCAGCCGCCGTCGGCGGTATAGGCCTGGCCGGTGGTATAACTTGCCTCGTCCGAGGCCAGATAGGCACCAAGCGCGGCGATTTCGTCCGGTGTGCCCAGGCGGCCCATGGGCTGGCGCGATACAAAAGTAGCATGGGCAGCATCATAATCGCCGGTCGCGGTCAGTCGCGCTTTTAAGGAAGGGCTTTCCACGGTGCCGGGGCAAATGGCGTTGCAGCGCACCCCCCGGGCGACAAAATCCCGGGCAACCGATTTGCTCAGCCCGATGACCCCGGCCTTGGAGGTGCCATAAACAAAACGGTTGGCAACACCGGTTATCGAACTTGCGACCGAGGAGATATTGACAATCGCGCCGCCGCCGTTCTCAAGCATCGCCGGCAGCGCGGCGCGCAAGACCCGGTACATTGACCCCAAATTGAGATCGAACGAAAAGGCCCAGTCGTCCTCTTCGCAATCTAAAATCGTGCCGTGGTGGACAAAACCGGCGCAATTGATCACCACGTCAAATGGCCCGGCGCCTTTTACGATGTCGGCTATCTGGGCGGTATCGGTCACATCGAGGCGGGCGGTTTTGCAGCCGCCGGCACTTGGCAATGAAGCGAAAATCCCGCCCAGGGCCTCATCGTTGATATCAGTGGCCAGAACCGCGCCACCCTCGGCGGCGAGGCGTTGGGCAATGGCGGCGCCTATGCCCTGACCGGCGGCAGTGACCAGACAGCTCTTGCCAACAAAACGATCCACGGTACGCCCCCTTTATCTCAACCCGCCTGTCCCCGCGCAAGTTGCATGTGCTGGGCCTCGTTGTCCTTTTTGCGGTGCCGGCGAGACATGGTCAAGGCCTACGTCAACCCCGTTACCACATCGTCAAGAGTAATTTCGACATAAAGCAAATGTTGCGCAGGCACTAGGTTTTGTTCCAGATGGTGGGCAACGGGCCGGTCCGGGCCACCCTCATCACGTCCAGCCGGTTTTTCCCCATGATCTATGTTCTGACACTTGGTCCATTTGCTTTTAGCTATTTGCTGTCCTATCTGCTTCGCGCGGTCAACGCGGTGGTGGCGCCTGATCTGGTGCGCGATGTCGGGCTGGACGCAGCGGAACTTGGCGTTCTGACTGCGGCGTACCTGCTGGCTTTTGCTGCCTTTCAACTGCCCCTGGGGGTGCTTCTGGACCGGTACGGACCACGGCGGGTGCAGGCCGGGCTGCTGGTGGTCGCGGCAGTGGGCTCGGCTTTATTCTCGATCGGAACCGATTTTTTCACCCTTACCGTTGCCCGGGCCCTGATCGGGCTGGGGTTTGCCGGCGGGCTGATGGCGGCGTTCAAATCGATCGTGCAGATCGTGCCGGAAAACCGGCGGGCCCTTGCCAATGCCACCATCATGGCCTTTGGCGGCCTTGGCATCGTGCTCGCCAGCAAGCCGACCCAGATTGTCGTCGCGGCCTATGGCTGGCGAGAAGTGTTCTTCGGGCTGTCCCTGATTATTCTTGCCGCAGCGGTGGCGATAATTCTGGTTGTGCGCGAGGCGCCGCCATCGCTGAAGACAGTCAGTTTCAAGGCGCAATTGCGCGGTGTCGGCGAGGTGTTCGGCAACCGTTTGTTCTGGCGTGTCGCCCCGGTCGCCATGCTGACCGCCGGCGGACATCTGGGGTTTCAGACCCTTTGGGCCGGCCCTTGGTTTCGCGATGTCGCCGGGCTTGACCGCGACGGGGTTGCCGGAGCGCTTTTTGCCATGGGTGTCGCATTTCTTACCGGTGTGCTCCTGACCGGCATTATTGCGGACTGGTTCGTGCGCCGGGGAATTAGCCTGCTGACGGTCATGGCTTGCGTTCTGGTGCTTTTCATCGGCTCGGAGATCATCCTGATGATGGGGCCGAACCCGTTTACCCTGGCGGCCTGGATGGTCTTTGCGATGACCGGACAGGGATCTATCCTGGCCTATCCGTGGCTGTCATCTTATTTCGGCGCGAACCTTTCTGGCCGGGCCAACACCGCCATCAATCTTTTGATCTTCACATTTGCCTTCCTCACCCAGACACTTGTCGGCTGGATTATTGATGTTTACCCCGCGGCACCAGGTGGCGGATATGACCCTGAAGCTTACGGGGTGAGTTTTGCGGTTCTGATCAGCGCGCAACTGGTGGGATTTTTATGGTTTTTACGGGCGGCAAGAGAGCTTAGCCGGGCTTAGGCACATTGTTGGCCGATGGGTCCAGCATCAGCGTTTGGGCGGGGACGCCGTAAAGCTGACCCGCCCGTTTTTCCAGGGCCTCGACCATATATTGGAACACCCGGTCGAATATGCCGTTGAGAACAAACGACAAGGCCCGGTTTTTCAGCGCAAAATCTATATTAAACTCGATTTCGCAGCCACCGTCCGCCCGCGCGTGGAAGACCCAGGAATTGACAAGATAACGCAATGGGCCGCCGGTATTCTCAACGTGGATATCAAGCTTTGCACGGTTGAGTTCAACCCGGCAGGATATACGTTCCTCGATCAGCCGGTAGCCGATGCGCATGGTCGCATGGAGATATTCAACGTCACCTTCCCGGCGCCGCGAATGCACATTCACCCCCCGGCAGCCTGGCATGAATTCGCTGTATTTTTCTGCATCCGCCACCAGATCAAACATCTGGGTGGTGCTCCATGGCACCTGGTGGATGAGGTGCTGTTTAGGCAAGGGGTCTGTTTCCCACTTTGGCGGCGCGGGACGCCTGAAGCTGCGCAAAATCCTCATCCGCATGGTAGGAGGAGCGGGTCAGGGGCGAAGACGACACCAGCAAAAAGCCCTTGGCCATCGCCACGGTTTTATAGGCGTCAAACTCATCGGGGGTCACAAACCGGTCCACGACATGGTGTTTGCGGGTCGGCTGGAGATATTGGCCGATGGTCAGGAAATCGACATCGGCGCAGCGTAAATCATCCATGAGTTGCAAAACCTCGTTCCGGCTTTCGCCAAAGCCGACCATGATGCCGGATTTGGTGAACATGGTCCGGTCCAGCTCCTTGACCTGTTGCAGCAGGCGTAAGGAGTGAAAATAGCGCGCGCCGGGCCGCACCGTCAGGTAGAGCGAAGGCACGGTTTCAAGGTTGTGGTTGAAGACATCCGGCTTTGCCGCCACCACGACTTCAAGCGCTCCGGGCTTGCGCAGGAAATCCGGGGTCAGAATTTCAATGGTGGTGTCTGGCGCCGCGGCTCTAATGGCGCCGATCACACGGGCAAAATGCGCCGCGCCGCCATCGTCCAGATCGTCCCGGTCCACCGAGGTGATGACCACATGGGCCAGGTCCAGCTTGGCCACGGCATCGCCAACCCTTTGGGGTTCATCGCTTTCCAGGGGGTCGGGAATGCCGGTGCGGACATTGCAGAAGGCACAAGCCCTGGTGCAGGTATCCCCCATGATCATCATGGTGACGTGGCGCTTTTCCCAGCACTCGCCAACATTGGGGCAGCCGGCCTCCTCGCACACGGTGTTCAGGCCGTGTTCTTTAACAAGCGCCCTGGTCTTGATATAACCCGCCGACCCCGGCGCCTTGACGCGGATCCATGCCGGTTTGCGCAACAGCGGCGTGTCGGGCCGCCCTGCTTTTTCAGGGTGCCTGCTACGCGCCGCAACAGTGTCGACGACAACAACCATAAGTTCCGTTTCCCCTAAGACTTAAAGCGCGAACCGCCCGGTCAGCGCCTTTTGAATGCTCTCCATGCCGCCAGAACGATCACCGCGCCAACTGTTGCGGAAATTATATTGACCATAAATCCCATTGACGGAAATCCGACCAGCCGGAACAAGAACGATCCGACCACGGCGCCGATGACGCCAAGAACCAGACTTTGAACAAGATCAAATGATCCGCGCATCAGCCTGTTGGCCAGGAACCCCGCTATAAGGCCAACCACCAGCAGTGTAATTATATCCATCCGACTTCTCCCCGCTTAGAAATGAATAGCCCGCCCATAGGCGGCCAAAACGCTTTCATGCATCATCTCCGAAAGTGTCGGGTGTGGGAAGACCGC
>QILX01000022.1 GCA_003232175.1 Hyphomicrobiales bacterium
AAAGGTGAAGTTGTCGCCCTGATCGGAGAATCGGGCTCGGGCAAAACGACGATTTCCCTCGCCGCCCTGGCGTACTGCAAACCGGGGCTTGAATTCAGCGGCGGTGAAGTGCGCCTTGACGGCGAAGATATGCTGACCATGGAACCGATACGCCATCGCGAGATCCGCGGGCGACGGGTCGCCTATCTGGCCCAGAGTGCCGCGGCGACCTTCAACCCGGCCATCACAATCGGCGAACAGGTCACCGAACCGGCAGTTCTTCATGGCGTTTTTACCCAGAAGCAGGCCACCGCCCGGGCCGAGGACCTTTACCGGGCGCTGGAGTTACCCGATCCGGACCTTTTAGGTAAACGCTATCCCCACCAGGTTTCCGGCGGCCAGCTTCAACGGTTGATGGCGGCGATGGCTTTGTGCGGCAAACCTGATCTGCTGGTGCTTGACGAGCCGACCACCGCATTGGACGTCACAACCCAGATCGAAGTTCTCAAGGCGTTCAAAAAGGTCATCAAGGAGGAAGGTGCCGCCGCAATATATGTCACGCATGATCTGGCGGTTGTGGCCCAGGTCGCGGACCGCATCGTGGTGCTTTACAGCGGCGAAGTGCAGGAACAAGGAACAGTCGACAAAATCATCAATAAACCGGCCCATGAATATACCCGCCGTCTGATGGCCGCGGTGCGACCAACGCCGACCGCGGGCATGGGAGATGCTTCAGACACCAAGATCCAGCGGGACATACCGACCATGGAAGTCAAGGATATGACCGCCGGCTATGGCGGAATTGAAAATGGCAAGCCGGTAATTACCGTGCTCCGCAATATCGATGTTTCCGTCAAGCACGCCCATGTTGTTGGGGTGATCGGTGAATCGGGCTGCGGAAAATCGACGCTCGCCCGGGTGATGGCGGGTCTGCTGCCGGCGGCGAACGGTGAGGTTCTGCTGGAGGGCGATGTTCTTAAGGCCGATCTTAGGAACCGTAGCCGGGACGATCTTCGCAATGTGCAATTTGTCTTTCAGATGGCCGATACGGCGCTTAATCCAAAACAGAGAATAAGCGACATTATCGGCCGGCCGGTTGAATTCTACCTTGGCCTGAAGGGCCGTGAAAAACGTGCACGCGTCGCTGAATTGCTAAAAATGGTCGAACTGCCCCTCGCCTTTGCCGACCGTTTTCCCCAGGAGCTGTCGGGCGGTCAAAAACAACGGATTAACCTGGCCCGAGCCCTTGCCGCCAACCCGAAGATATTGTTATGCGACGAAGTTACCTCGGCGCTTGACTCCATTGTCGGGGTGAATGTCATCAAGCTGTTGAAAAAACTACGCGATGACACCGGGGTTTCGTTCATGTTCATCAGCCATGATCTATCGACCGTGGCCTCCTTCGCCGATGAGATAGTGGTGCTTTATGCCGGGCGTATCGTCGAACAGGGGCCAACTGATTTGGTGCTCTCACCGCCCTATCATCCCTATACAAGGCTCCTGATCACCTCGGTGCCGGAACTGAGAATCGGCTGGCTAGAAGACACAATGAAAACGCGCGAGATCGCGGCGGGGATTGCCCGCGGTGTCGAAATCACGGACACCGGTTGCCCGTTTTTCAATCGCTGCCCGATCGCCATAGACGGAACATGCGACAAGATATTGGCTCCGATCCGCGAACCCTCTCCTGGACATTTTATTGCCTGTCACCGAACCTTGGAAGAGGTTGAAGATGCCGAATTACAACCGCAGCAAATCCTGCGCGGGTTTGAGAAAGCTGATACCGGCAGTAAAAAAACCAAGGCCGCGCGCGCGCATTAAGAACGGACTTTTGGCCGCACTCAGCTGCGCATGCGAGCACCATCGTGGTCGTAACGCGGGCGCGCCGATATTCGGGCCGGGCGAAGATCTCCGTTGATTTCGATCTCCACCGCCGCACCATCGTCGAAGGCCTGCGGGAACACATAACCAAGGGCGAGACTCTCTCCGACGCTGTACCCATACCCGCCGGAGGTGACATACCCCACATATTCGCCGTCCCGAAAAACAGGTTCACCGCCGGTGCAATCGGCATCGTCGGCGTCAACGACAAATGTTGAAAACCGCTCACAAGGTCCGGCATCCCGAGCCGCTAGCGCCATATCGCGGCCGACAAACGCGGTGTTGTTCCAATTGACAAACCGGTCCATTCCCGGTTCGGCTGGTGAATAGTCCGGCGACAGTTCCAGGCCCCAGCTGGGGAAACTTTTCTCCAGGCGCAAGCTCATCAGGGCCCGGGTTCCCGCCGGCGCCAGGCCAAAATCGGCGCCGGCTCCGGTCAGAGCGTCCCAAAGTGGGCGCTGGTAGTGGGCCGGCGTATAAATCTCAAAGCCCAACTCCCCGGTGAAAGAGACCCTGACCACGATGCTTTGAGCGGCACCATCAAGCTCCAACCGCCGGGCGTTGAGGAACGGTAGACCGGTGTTTGAGACATCGGCGTCGCTTAGGCGCGACAATACATCGCGCGCATTTGGGCCGGCGATCATCAGGCCGGTCCAGGAACTGGAATGGTTTTCCAGCGTGACGCCGGATCGCGGCAGATGGGAGGTCATCCAACGGCGATGCGGATGCTGCATTGTGCCGGCGCCGAGCAGAAGAAAATCCTGCTCGCCAATCTTTGAAACGGTAAAATCGCCAATGATCCTGCCCTTACGCGACAACATTAGACAGAGCGCCGTCCGGCCGATTTGAACCGGAATGCGCCCGGCCAGAAGCGTATTCAACCAGCTCTGCGCTCCGGGCCCGCTGACCCGATGTTTGGCAAATGTCGAGACTTCAAAAAGGCCAACGTTGTCGCGCACATTGCGGCACTCCGCGCCCACGGTCTCCCACCAGTTCTGACGCTGATAGGAATAGATATCGCGCGGCTCATCAGACACGCGCGCGTACCAGAGCGGTGCCTCCCAGCCATTGTTAAATCCGAACACCGCGCCAGCGGATTTTTGGCGGTCGTGAACGGGGAAGGTTCGCGCCGGGCGTCCTGCCGGACATTCACGATGGGGATAGGGACGTTCCAGCCGGTTTTCATAAAAATATTTCGTGCGCGCGAAGGTGAAACGCTTACCGGCCCAGCTGCCAAAGCGCGCCACATCCCAAAAATTCACGTCAAGGCTGGGTTCACCCTCAATGATCCATTCCGCCACGACCTTGCCGATGCCGCCACCCTGGTTGAAACCGGTCATTACCCCGTTGGCGCAGAAATAATTCTTCAACGCCGGGTGCGGTCCCAGCAACGGACCCAGATCAGGTGAGAATATCATCGGCCCGTTGATCACGCGCTTCACCCCGGCCTCGGCCAGGCACGGCATACGGTCGCACGCGACTTCAAAATTGGCTTCCATGCGTTCAAGGTCGTTGGGCAGGAGTTCGGCGCCGAAGTCTTGCGGCGTGCCATCAATCGCCCAATGGTGGCAGCGATTTTCATATGCGCCGAGCAGCAGGCCATTGCCTTCCTGGCGCGAATAATACCCCGCCTCGCCTTCGCCGATATTGGGCAACTCGCCATCCATCTCGGCAATCTGGGCTATGTCATCGGTGACCAGGTAGTGGTGTTCGACTGGCACCAACGGCAGGGTGATGCCGGCAAGCGCCGCAACCTCGCGGCCCCACAGCCCGGCGGCGTTGACGACATAATCGGCAATGAATGTATTATCCGGGGTGGTTATTTCCCATCCGCCATCAGCTGTGGGGTGGGTTTCGGTGACGGCGGCATGGCGGTAAATCTTGGCGCCAAGCTTTCTGGCCGCGACGGCGAATGCATGGGTCGCCGAGGAGGGATCGACATATCCCTTGGTCGGTTCCCACAATATCGCCTCAAGATTGGTGGTATTCAAAATTGGCGCCCGTACTTTCGCCTCTTCCAGCGATATCCACTCCGCGTCGATGCCATTGCGCCGTGCCCGCGCCCGGGCATTGGCCAATGTCACCACCTCATCGCGCGAGGCCGCCAGATGCATGCCGCCGACCGGATGATATCCAACCGCGGTGCCGCTTTGCTTTTCCAATTCGGAATAAAGATTGATCGAATACAGGTGAAGCCTTTGGGCGTTCGAAGGCGACGTCAGTGCGAACAGGTTGCCGGCGGCATGCCAGGTCGAGCCGGCGGTCAATTCGGCGCGCTCCAGAAGCACAACGTCCTTCCAGCCCATTGAGGCGAGATGATACAGAATGCTGCATCCAACAATGCCGCCGCCGATCACGACGACTTGGGCGTGGATTTTCATGGCTGTCTCCGGTGCGCGCAATTCCCCGACCGCCCATTTAGGCACACATCGGACCGATCGATTTCC
>QILX01000063.1 GCA_003232175.1 Hyphomicrobiales bacterium
GGCCTTGGATGACCCTGGCTTGACCTAGCGCGTCAATTCCAATGCGCCGACAATTTCCCCCAAAGTGGACAATGATTTGTCCACCAGAATTTCCGAGTGATATTCACTGAGGAAAAACCGCAGGCGCGGCCGTTCCTCCGGCACCCCGATCCGGGCCACGGGGGGGACGTAAAACCCCTTGCTGAAATAGATTTCAGACAGCCTGACGACATCTTCGTTGCGGTCAAAAACAACCGGAATAATGCCAACGCCGACTGCGGTCCCGGTATTGAACCCCATTTTCCGTGCTTCTTTGAGAAAATAGGCGGAAATGTCTTGGAGCTTGCCAACCCGCTCCGGTTCGTTCTCCAGAATATTCAGCGCCGCAAGGGAAGCTGCGGCGGCGCTTGGCGGCAGTCCAACGCTGTAGACAAATCCGGGCAAGGTGTAGCGCAGCCACCGAACCACCTTTTCAGACGCCAGAATAAACCCGCCGGCGGAAACAAGCGCCTTGGAAAGTGTGCCGGTTCTAAATTCGATTAAGTCGGGATCGCAATTGAAATGTTCGGAAAGACCACGGCCCGTCCGCCCCAAAACGCCAAATGAATGGGCTTCGTCAAGCAGCATCCAGGCTTCGAATTTTTGTTTCAGTTCGAGCGCCGCCGGCAAGTCCAGAATATCGCCATCCATTGAATACAGCGACTCCACGACGATCAGTGTTTTGCCGTTCTGCCCCTGATTTTGGGACAAAACCTCCTCAAGGTCCGCCATGTCGTTGTGTTTGAACCGGACAATTCTGGCCCCCGATTGGCGGGCCCCGGCAAATAGACTGTTGTGGGCAAACTCATCGATAATCACCAGGTCGCGCTTGCCGACCACATGGGAAATCAGCGTCCCATTGGTAAGGTAGCCGCTGACCAGGCACAAAGCCGCGTCGGACCGGAAAAACCGGGCCAGCGCATTCTCCAGCTCCTGATGAATTGTCCGCTCTCCACCGACAAATCGCGAGGCGGACGCTGTTGGGCCATAGGATTTTGCTGCGTTGACGGCGGCGCCGATTACCTGTGGGTGATCGCTCAGGCCCAAATAATCATAGTGGGCAAAACTGACCGGTGCCCCATGTTTTTTACCGCTGGTATATTCGTCCCAGACGACAAAACACATATCAGTTGAATTGGCTATTTTTTCGCCGGCCAGCCGCAATCGTGTTGCTGCGTAGCGCTCAAGCGAGCGATTACTCATGACGCCCCCTGAGCGCGTTCAATATTTACAAATAGCGTTCAAAATAGGGCTTCGTCAACGTTTCCGGAGTCAGAATCTGTAATCTAGAGCATTTTTTGTTCAGATAGAATCGGCACAAGTCCGCTCCGCGAGCTCGGCACCGTTACCATCAAAACCCAAAATGCACCAATGCATTTGGACAATTACGGTTGTAGCACTGCCCCTTGGACGTATTCACGATTTTTGCTGCGTTTAATTACCTGCAATTCACGATGTATGCGTGTATTCAAATTCATGTTGTCAGCGGCAATTCAAAAGGGCACCGCACATGAACCTGCACCCTCTTTTTGGCGCCCCGCCCCTGGCATTGATCACAAACATGGCGCGGCATGGCGGCGTCAGACCGTCCCGGTTGCCATTGCTGGCGGCCCTTGTGCTGGTTTCTGCCTTACGAATTCCGGGCTTCGGTATTGAGCGGTGGAAAATGCGCCGTCTCCAGACCGGTGCGAGCGAACCCCTGGCCCCGGTTTTCATTGTCGGCCACTGGCGAAGCGGGACCACGCTGCTTCACAATCTGCTGTCCTTGGATGCAAAATTTGTCACCCCGACTTTGTTTGAGACTTTGTCGCCGGCCGAATTTACCGGCGGTGTTTTCATGCCTCTCATTCGCCGCCTCCTGGCCTCGACCCTGCCCTCGCAGCGACCCATGGACACCATCCCGGTATCCCTGGACATGCCGATGGAAGAGGATCTCGCCCTTGCCGCCCTCGGCGCACCGTCATTTTTCAACTGTCTGTATTTTCCGGGCAATATCGACCGCGTTTTTAAGAAAAACCTCATGGCGCCGGAGACCGACAAATGGGAAATCGAGCGCCAGAAAAGTCTCCTTTGGTTCTGCCGCAAAATCGTCAGCGTTCACCCGGGGCGGCGGCTGCTTTTAAAGAGCCCGGCCAACAGCACCCGAATCCGGCAGCTGAAGGCGCTTTTTCCCGGTGCCCAGTTCATCCATATCCACCGCAAGCCTGAAGACGTCCGCAGCTCAACCCGCCGTCTTTATGAAAAGCTTCTTCCCGCCTGGTCCCTGCAGGCCTATGACACTGAAGACATCAACCGCCATATTGATACCTCATATCCGGGTTTCATGAAGCGCCTGCTGGACGGCTGCAGGCACCTGCCCAGGGGCGACTTGGTCACGCTTTCCTTCGGCGACCTGCTCAATGCCCCATTGGATACAGTCAAAAATATCTACGCCGGATTGAGCCTGACAATTTCCGATGAAACCACAGCGGCGATGTCGCTCTATCTGGCCAAGCACCCCATTGAAAAGACGCCTGGTCCGGTCAGGACCGGATCGGAAAGCCCCGATACTGTCGTTTCAAACCGGCAGGACTGGCTGGAAATCTCAAAACGCCTTGGGTATCGCTGAGCCGGACAAAAGCGGCCCCGACTCAAATTCACGACACGGCGGCGATGGTCTTTTCTAAAATCCGATAGGTTTTGTAGGGTTGAAATCCAGCCTTGTCCATGTAGGCGATGATCGCCAAATTGTCTTCAAGAACCCACGATCCTTCGACAGTTTTTGTACCGTATTTGCGCTGCGCCGATCGTACTTTAGATAAAAGTATCAACGGGATGGCACCGCCAAGCGGGGTCGATTGAAGGTCGGTATCAACGCCGGCAATAACCAACCGGGCACTCTTTGGATAGGTAATTTTCAGCCGCCAGAGAGCCTTCAGCCAGCCAAAGGGCAAAAGGCGGCCCCCAAGGTCGGAAATACATTCATTGATATTCGGAAACACCACCAGCGCCCCCACCAGCCTGCCGTCTTTTTCCGCCAGCACCAAAAGACCCGGCGCCAAAAGCCCCCAGAACATGGTGACGGCGTGGCGAATTTCCTTCGCCGTCATCGGCACCGAGCCCCAATTGCCCTCCCAGGCGCGGCTGTAAAGCTCGAACATGGCTTTAAGGTCAGCCATCATTTTCAACCGCCGCGACGTCCGGAACGTTACTCCGCGCGCCTGGGCGTAACGCTCCAGCCGGGGAATTTGCGCGCCATCGCGCATGGCGGTCGCCGGCCCCCGAAACGCAAACAGATCCTTGGCCTTGCCAAATCCAAGCGCCTCAAGATGGCCAAGATAGTAAGGCCGGGCGTGGCCCATGAGCGTAAAGGGCGGGGTGTCAAAGCCGTCGACCAGAAGCCCGTATTCCTCATTGATGGTCAAATTCGCCGGGCCCAGCATGCGGGTAAGACCGCGCTGGCCAAGCCAGTCTTCCGCCGTTTTCATCAGTGCGGCGAACACCGCCCGGTCATCTATGGCCTCAAGCATCGAAAAATGTCCCGTCGCGTCGGCATACTTTTGTAAATGCAGCGAATTGACCAGCGCGCCGATACGCCCTACCGGCTCGCCATTGCGGTACGCAACCCAGAATGCCCCCTTGCCATATTCATAAAACGGGTGTTTGGCCGGCGAAATCCGGTCCTCTTCCACAAATCGCAGTGGCGCGACCCATTCGGGGTCGTCACGGTAGACAATGTGAGGCACATCCAGGAAATCGCTGGCGGTCTTACCGTCTGCAAGGGGCCGAATTTCAATTTCACGATCCATCATCGCGCCCCCAATAAAACCGCTCCCGAACGGTACGCCCTATATGGCCTTATCTGAAACGGCTTTTATATAATGAAATTGCAATCGAGCCCATTCACCAATGGAACAGCCAGACATTCACCATGAACCATACCGTCGCGATAACCGGAATTAGCGGTCTTTTGGGAGGCAATCTTGCCACGGCCTGCCTTGAGCGGGGTTTGTCCGTGCGCGGTATTGTTCGTAAAAATAGCGAAATCGGTCATCTGAAGCATCTGGACATAGACTGGCAGGTGGCCGAACTTTCCGACCAGTCATCCCTGGAGACAGTCTTTAGAGGCGTAAGCGCCGTCTTTCATTGTGCCGGGAGCACGGTTCAGTCTCGCTGGCTGCGGCCCGAACACAAGGCGGTGAATATCGATGCGGCATCAACCGTGCTGGCGGCGGCCAAGGCCGCCGGGGTCGGGCGTCTGGTGCATTGCTCCTCGACCACGACATGCGGCCTCGATGAACGTCCGGTCACCGAGGCGATGGCAAAATCCGGCACCGTGACCTGGTTCGACGATGGCTATTCGCGCTCGAAGCGGGCCGCCGAAGAGCTGATGCTTGAGGCTGCTGATCAGATCGACATTGTGGTGGTAAATCCTGGCTTCATGCTCGGGCCGCTTGATGCAAAGCCCTCTTCTGGCCAATTGATCCTCAGCCTGGCCGGCGGCCTGGTGCGGGGCTGGCCCGGCGGCGTCAACAATTTTGTCGATGTCCGCGATGTGGCGGCGGGGATGCTTCTGGCTCTGGAACGCGGGACCCGTGGGCAGCACT
>QILX01000268.1 GCA_003232175.1 Hyphomicrobiales bacterium
ATAGTGGCGGAGCGTGCGCGCCGTGACGCTGAATTCATCCGCCAGCTGAGAAATGCTATAAATTACAATACTCTCTCGGTCAGACGGTGCAGGTGTGTGGGCGGTAGGCATCCTGCAAGCATAGTTGCCGTTGACGTAAACGTCAATAAATTCCGTTGTGCGAGCCGATGACGCGTTTTTTCAGTCTGCGCCAATTTGTCGACTGTCCTGAAATTCTACAGGTTGTTCGTGCACTTAACCCGATATTTACCATGACCTGAAACCCTCTACATCAAGGCAAAGCGTTCGCTTCTGCTTGATGTGAACGCTGGGGGGCGTTGAGAAGGTCAGCTTCTTCAACCGCGCCTGCCTTGATTTTGTAATGATGATGAGTGGCGGCGAATAGATGAAACCCGGTGTGCCTTGGAGCGTGAAGGGGATTAAACCCCAAGCACGATACAGCAAAAGAAGCGGCCCAGAAAGCGGGCCTCACCCTTGGACAATGGCTTAACCAGGCGATACTGGAACAAGGTCAGGACCGCAAACCGTCCAAATCGGCAAAGGCGCCGCCAAAGGCGTCTGCCAAGGCGGCCCCCAAGGCTTCCCGCCCGGGAAAATCCCCCGCACGTAAGCCCGCGGCACGCAAAGCCCCACCACGCCGGTCAAAAAACGCCTCAAAAACGGTCGAAGCCCGCTTTGAAGAGCTTTCGGCCAAGCTGGACAGGCTCGCTGCACCGCTGGCTGAGCCGGCAAGTGCGCTGCCCGACCTGGCGCCGCCATCACCGACATTGCCGGCAAGTGATCTTATCGGCCAACTCGTGCGGTCCGAGCGCAATACCGAAACAGCGATCAACGCCATTCGCCAGGACATGACGCGCCTCGTCAAACATATCGACCGCCGCCCGCAAACAGGGGGAGCCGGAATGCCGGCCCTGGAAAAAACCCTGTCCGATATGGTGGATCACATAGAGCTGACCGACAGGCACAATGCCGACGTGTTGCGGACCATCCAGTCTCGCCTGTCCGAGCTTTCCGTCCGCATGGATGAGCACGGCTCGAGCGGAGATCGCGAGGCCATTCTCGCCGTCGAGCACCGCCTCAGTGATATAATCGATCGACTGGGGAGGGATTCCCAAGGCCCTGACGGCGACGCCTATCAGGCTCTTGAGGCGCAGATCTCGCTTCTGAACGAGCATATGCAAAACTCGCAGAGTTCAGATGATGCAAGTCCCGCGAAGCCCGCATCAAATCATTCGCTGACCGGTTATCTGTCGCCGAACAAAAATTTCCCGAACCTGCGGAAATCGACAACCTGAAATCAGGTCTGAGCACAATTCGTGCGGAAATGTCGAAAATGCCCAAGCCGGTTTTCCCCTCAGCGCTTCAGGTGCTTGAAACCCGCCTTGGTACACTGGTCCGAGAGGTCGATACGTTACGTGTCTCATCGGTCAGCCCGTCCCGGTTCAATGATTTTGGCGCCCGTCTGGATGATGTGCACAGCCGCTTGCGGACAGCGGAAAAAAATATGTCCGGCTCTGACAAATCATCGGTAAACAGCCGCCTTGAGGAGTTGCAGCGCCGGCTGCGCCGCACAGAGCAGAGTCTGAATGATTCTCCTGACATCAAAACCGTGGATACTCGGTTCAAGGAGGTCCAAAAGCGCATTTCGGCCACCGAAGAAGGGTTGGCCAAATGTGCCGATACCGAGACCCTGGAACGCCGCCTGTCAGAGCTCACCAAGCGCCTTGAGCAGTCGCTTTCCGGTGGCCGTGTGGATCCGCAGGTGGAACAGCTGGAAACCCGCGTCAATGAAATCGTCAGCCGCCTGGATCATGGCGAGACCGAGATTGATGGCGCGGATTTCAAGGGTCTTGAGAACCAGATCAATCGCATCGGTCTGCGGCTCGATCAGGCCGAAGAGCGCTTCGATACACCGCTGCAATCAATTCAGGCCAACCTGTCCCAGCTTTATGAGAGCCTGGAATCCTCGCGCAGCACGACCATTCAGGCCGCAGAGCAGGCCGCCGTTGCCGCGGCTCAAAAAATCATGGCCAGCCGGTCCGGCGAGGCAACCGGTACCGAAGCCGCCGATGCCATTGCCGTTCTGGAAACCAGTCTGGACGACGTAAAGTCCGCAACCAACGAAGCAGACCGCCGGACCGAGGAAACCCTCGAAGCCGTTCATGATACCCTTGAACGCGTGGTCGAGCGCCTGACCTTTCTTGAAGGCACCGAGCAGGCGACTGATAAAGAGGCGACGAGCGAACTTAAGCCCAATGCGGAAAGCCACGACGATTTCCGTCTGCCGCCGCTGCCCGACATTCCATCCCTGTCGGTTGAAAAGGACGAAGAGCAAGCCGAAATTCGCCAGGAAATTGCGGCTGATGACAATGGCGCCGAGGAGCGCGCGGACACCTCGTCGTCTACGGTCGAAGCCTCGGCTGCCGAGGCCGAGGCCGCGGACGAGGCCGCCACGGAACCGAGTTTCGCGCGCACCTATGATTCCAACGCCGAAAACAATGAAGACGGCGGGTTTTCCCGCAATGGTGACTTTATCGCCGCCGCCCGCCGTGCCGCCCAGGCCGCCAACCGGGCGGAGAACGGCGAAAACGGTGAGTTGTCGGACAAAAACCAACCGTCCCTGATCCCAATTGGAAAAAGCAAGAAAAGAACGCTTCTTTATGCCGTGGCTGCCCTTTTCCTCGCTGTAGGGGCGTTGTCGGTCTCCGGGGTCCTGACGCCAGGCGACAGCACCCGGTCCAAAGCGCCAACGAACACCAGTTCAATTTCCGATGCCGGCAATGGCAGCGGAACAGGCGCAAGCGTGAAGCTTACCAACGAGACGCCTAAAGCCTTTTCCTACGTGCCCGACCTCGCCGGTTTGCAAAATGCACCTGGACTGCAACTTGCCACCGTAGGCGAGGGGCTGGTCGTCGAAATGGTCACACCGGCCCAGGTCGCGCCGCAATTCGCGCCAACGAGTACCAATCCGGACAACGCCAGGCCATTCGCCGCGACGACGCCCGGCGCCGGGCAAAAAAGCCCGGCTTCAGAGACAACGCTGGCGCCATCCACGTTCGGCGTGCCTGCCAAGACATCGATGGCAAGCCTTGAAGTCGCGCCGCAAAAACCTGTAACCGCGCCCATCACCACACCAGCCCTGGCGTTCGATCTGCCGCCGGCAGTTGTCGGCAGCGAAGAGTTGCGCAATGCAGCTGCCAGTGGCAATGCCGTGGCCCAGTTCCTGGTCGGCGCGGCTTTTGCCAGCGGTCGCACCGGTAAGGCCGACAACGCACAGGCCGCGATCTGGTACCAGCGCGCCGCAGCGCAAGGTCACCCACCGGCCCAGTATCGTCTGGGAACGCTCTACGAAAAGGGACGTGGCGTTGAAAAGGACGTTAATTCCGCCCGCACCTGGTACGAACGCGCGGCTCAAAGCGGCAACCGCAAGGCCATGCACAATCTAGCCGTATTGCTGGCCAGCACAGCACTGGGTCAGCCGGACTTCTCCCGTTCGGCACGATGGTTCCTTAAAGCCGCGCAAATGGGCCTTGCCGACAGCCAGTTCAATCTTGGCATCCTGCACGAACGTGGCCTGGGTGTCGAAAACGATCCGGCCAAGGCTTACAAATGGTTCCGCATCGCCGCCGCCGCTGGCGACAAAGATGCCCAGGCCCGCAGCGTCAAGCTGGAAGGCGGCCTGCCAGCCGGTCTGCTGGCACGGACCCGCGCCGAAGTTGCGGCCTGGCAGCCGAAAACTCCGGACCCGGCGGCAAACGCTGCCGATCTTGCTGCAACCAAATGGGCCGCAAATGCATCGGCTCCGGCAACTGCATCGCCAACTGCAATCGCCGCCTCGGGCGAAACCAAACAATATGTCACCCGCGCCCAGCGCCTTCTGGCCGAGCTTGGATACAACCCCGGCCCCGCCGATGGACTGGTGGGTCCCAAAACCCGTCGGGCCATTAAGATATTTGAGCGCGAACGCGGGCTTCCCGTGACCGGCCGCGCCGATCTGGGCGTGGTAAGGGCACTGGAGGATGCCGCCGGATAAAGCGCCTGCGCTGATCGTCCGGCAGATTGTCGGATGGAAGCGCGGGCTGGAGCTGTATCCGTATATTGTAATTTCGCTTTAAGATAGATGTTTGCGATGTGTGGATTGACAGCTCTCGCCACACGGCGTCTATACGATATCTGGACCGGCACGCTGCCGTGATGTCCTCACCTTTGTGAAATGCCCGGCTGGGTTTCATGCAGATCTATCTGCCAATCGCGGAGCTTTCGGTAAACGCCTTTGTCATTCTTGGCATGGGGGGTGCCGTCGGGTTTTTGTCCGGTCTTTTTGGGGTCGGCGGCGGATTTCTGATGACGCCGCTTTTGATATTCTCCGGAATTCCGCCGGCGGTTGCCGTGGCGACCGAGGCCAATCAGATCGTCGCCTCGTCGGTATCGGGCGCGCTGGTCCATTTTCGTCGCGGCACCATAGACATCAAAATGGGCGTTGTCCTGTTGTGCGGCGGCGTGGTGGGTTCATTTGTCGGCGTATGGCTTTTTGGCTGGCTGAAAGAGCTTGGTCAGGTCGATCTGCTGATTTCGCTGTCTTACGTCGTATTTCTTGGCGTCATCGGCTCACTGATGTTTGTCGAAAGCATTCGGGCCCTGATCCGTACCCATGCCGGAACGGCCCCGCCGGCGCGCCGTTCGGGCCAGCACAACTGGATCCACGGCCTGCCGTTCAAGGTGCGGTTTCGTCACTCCAAATTGTACATCTCCGTGGTGCCGCCACTGGCTATTGGTTTTGTCGTCGGCCTGCTTGCCTCGATCATGGGTGTGGGCGGTGGCTTCATCATGGTCCCGGCGATGATTTACCTGCTGCATATGCCGACCAATGTCGTCATCGGTACGTCGCTGTTTCAGATTGTGTTTATCACTGCTCTGGTGACGGTTTTGCACGCGGTGGACAATCAGACTGTTGATGTGGTTCTGGCGATGTTGTTGTTGGGTGGCGGGGTTATCGGAGCGCAATTCGGGGCCCGTGCCGGGCAATATCTCAAAGGCGAACAGCTGCGGGCGCTCCTGGCGCTGATGGTCATCGCGGTGTGTCTGCGATTGTTATTCGATCTGCTTGTCGAGCCCGGGGAACTTTATTCCCTGGATATTGTAGGGGCCGGCTGATGGGAAGGCTGGCAGGTGCTTTGATTATCCTCTTTGTGGTTCGCGCCGCGCCGGTGATGTCCCAGGAGCTGGTAACCAATCTTTCCAAGTACCTGATTTCGATCGAGTCGACCTTCACCGGCGCTGAGCTTCTGCTGTTCGGGGCGGTGGAAGGCCGGCGGCTCGACCGCCAGACCGATGTGGCGATCGTGGTGCGCGGGCCCGAAGTCAATATCGTCGTGCGGCGCAAAGCCCGGGT
>QILX01000303.1 GCA_003232175.1 Hyphomicrobiales bacterium
CAAAAGACGGCGGCGCCTGGCTGGTGACCGCCTATATGCGGGAGAAAGATTCAAGCCGCACCGCGCCATTGCTCGACCAACTGGACAAAAATCTGGATGTCGTCCGGCAGGCGGCGCCTGGATTGAGCATCGATATAACCGGCGCGGTGGCGATGACTGACAGATCGAGCAACAAGCTGATCTGGAGCCTTAACATCTCCCTTGTCGCCGCCATCGCCGTAACCATGATCCTCATCGGCCTGACGTTCCGGTCGGTTCTGCTGGGCGCGCTGGCTGCTATCCCGAATTTCCTCCCACTCGCCGCCGCTGGCAGTTTTTTATATATCACCGGCGAAGGGTTGCAGATCACTTCGGTGGTGGCGCTCACCGTAGCTTTCGGCATTGCTGTCGACGATACTATTCTCTGCTGCACGATTGGCGGCGGCGACAAGACGGCGAAACCATTGAGCAAAGCGTGTTGAATACCTTAACCCGCGTTGGCCCCGTTCTGATCGCCACGACCATCATCCTCACCTTCGGATTTGCCACCACGGCGGCAAGCACAATGCCGATTGTGCGGACATTCGGGGTGATATGCGTGCTGACCATCGCGGTGGCACTGATCGCCGACCTTTATCTTATGCCGGCCTTGCTTGTTTTGTTTGGCCGGCACCTGAAAAAACCTGCATTGGAGACCAAATGAAAATCAGGACCGCTCTAGGTTTCGTCACCCTTGCAGGGGTTTCCCTGATGCTGGCCATCGCTCCGGCCCAGGCCGTTACTGAAACATCGGTGCTGCGTATGCTTAAATCGCCAAAAATCAGCGATAAGACCCTGGGCTCCCTCATGGGCAATTGGCGCGGGCGCGGCAAACTTCGTACCGGCTCGAACGAAAAACCTGAAACCACCCAATGCCGGTTTAACAACAAATGGACCGCGAATGGAAAACTGGCCCATTTGCGCCTGTCCTGTCGCGGCACCGATGCCAAGTTTAACGCTGAAGGCTATCTGGGCCGCAGCGGTAATGAATATCGCGGCGCCTGGTCGACCTCCACCGGTCGCGACGCCTTCATGACCGGCCGCCGTTCCGGCTCCGGCCTGCGCCTGACCCTTACCAATTCCCGTAGTCCTGGCGCAGCCAAATCAACTCTCACATTGCGCGTGTCAGGCCGGCGCATAGTTGCGAGACTGACTGCCCGCGATCCCGATACCGGCAGGACCTTCACCGCATTTTCAACAACGCTTAAACGCTAAAACCCAAGGTTGCTAAAACCCGTATTTACCAGAACGCCCCGCGACGCTTTGCATTCCCGTCTGTTGCACCTTACATCTGGCTGCGATGGCGGCAACAAACTTCAATTCCCTGGTCGAGAATGCACGGCTGACCGCGGCCAGCGTCACCGACTATGCGGTGTCGCGCCTTGGCGTTACCGGTCTCTCCCGGTCTGGCAAGACGGTGTTTATCACCGCGCTGGTTCATAATCTGCTCCATGGCGGGCGTTTGCCGATGTTCCGCCCCTTGGCCGAAGGCCGCATCACCAATAGCTATCTGGCGCCGCAACCTGACGATACCGTACCCCGGTTCGAATATGAGGCCCATATCGCGGCTCTGACCGGCGAGCGGGTCTGGCCCCAGAGCACCAAATCGATCAGCCAGCTGCGTCTGACCATGGAATTTATACCCACCGGCCTGATCTCCAGGATGACCGGTGCCGGGCGCCTGTCGATAGACATAATCGATTACCCGGGCGAATGGTTGCTGGATCTGCCGCTCCTGAACCTTGATTTTGCCAGCTGGTCAGCAAAAACACTCGATTTGAGCCGCCGCACGCCCCGCCAGCCGCTGGCC
The DNA here is from genome assembly GCA_003232175.1 of Hyphomicrobiales bacterium. GTDB lineage: Bacteria > Pseudomonadota > Alphaproteobacteria > Rhizobiales > SZUA-8 > SZUA-8. The sequence continues at coordinate 1,829 of QILX01000303.1, forward strand.
GGAAAATGGCACGAAACCGTCGCACGTCTGGACCCTTGCGGCCCGGCCCGTGAAACCGATGCCATCGCCGCCAGCACCACATTCACCAACTACCTGACCACCTGCCGCGACGAGCGGGTGTCCCTCTCCACCCTGCCGCCAGGACGGTTCCTGATGCCCGGGGACATGGAGGGCTCGCCGGCCCTGACGTTTTCCCCACTGGACCCGGCCAAGGGCCAGACCCCGGACCAGGCGTCCTTATGGGCGATGATGACGCGCCGCTACGAGGCCTACAAAACTCACATCGTCCGACCATTTTTCCGCGACCATTTCGCCCGCCTCGACCGTCAGATTGTCCTTGTCGACGCCCTGGCGGCCATGAATGCCGGTGCTGACGCGGTGGCCGATCTGGAACTGGCACTTTGCGATATCCTGACAGCTTTCCGCCCCGGCAGCCGCTCGCTTTTTGCCCGAATCTTCCGGCCCCGCATTGACCGGCTGCTGTTTGCCGCCACCAAGGCCGACCACCTGCACCAGTCAAACCATGACCGTCTGGAAGATATATTGCGGCTCTTGACCGAAAGTGCCTCCACCAGGGCTGAATTTGCCGGGGCCGACATTTCCACCCTCGCCCTGGCCTCGGTCCGAGCAACCCGTGAGGCCCATGTAAAAAGGGGGCGAGAAGATCTCCCCGCCATTGTCGGCACCCCGGTTCGGGGCGAAAAAATTGGCGGCGAGGTCTTTGACGGCCATTCAGAGGCGGCGATTTTTCCCGGCGACCTGCCACTGGATGCAACCGCTTCCATCGATGAAAGCCGGTGGCAACAAGAAGCAACGCGCTTTGTGCGTTTTAAGCCGCCAAAACTTGAACCGGGTCCTGATGGCACTCCGGTGTTGCCTCATATCCGCCTTGACCGCGCACTGGACTTTCTTATCGGTGACAGGCTGGCATGAACAAAAAAACCAAAAACCGGGCGCCCGCCGCTTTTCGTCTTGAAAAATCGGGGAATATACAATTTAGCCATGAGCCGGAGTCCACAACGCCGGTTCTGGCGCCGCTGCCTCGCCCAAGCCGCGGATGGCCCTGGGGCAAGATACTTTTTGCCGCCCTGGGAGCGTTGCTGTCTTTCGCATTTTCTCTGTGGGCCTATGAGACCGTTCTGGCGCTGTTTGTCCGAAAAGACTGGCTTGGCTGGACTGCTGTTGGGCTTGCCGGCCTCGTCGCCGCCGCCTTTGTCGGCTGGTGGGGCCGGGAGCTGGCGGGCCTTTTTCGCCTTAAACGGCTAGGAAAAGTGCGCGATCTGGCCGCTCGTGCCGGCCAGAACAAAACCACGGCACTTCGCCTTTCAAACCAATTGGGCCGTCTTTATGCCAGCCGCCCCGAACTTATTGATGCTGTGACCGAACTGGCCCGTCACCGAACCGAAGTCATCGACGCCGCCGATCGCATCGCCCTCACCGAACGTGTTTTGATGACGCCCCTGGATGCCCGGGCAAGGCGACTGGTGGCTGACACGGTCAAACGCGTATCCCTTGTCACCGCCGTGAGCCCCGCCGCCCTGATCGACCTTGGTTTTGTCGCCTACTCCCATCTGGTTCTGATCCGCCGGCTTGCCGAGCTTTATGGCGGCCGGCCGGGCATATTTGCCACAATGCGCCTTTCGCGTCTGGTGGTCACCCATCTGGCCATCACCGGCGGCATGGCGCTGGGCGACGGACTGGTCCAGCAACTGCTCGGCCACAGCCTTGCCGCCAAACTGTCGGCGCGCCTGGGTGAAGGGGTGTTCAATGGTATTCTCGCCGCCCGCGTCGGCGTGGCAGCCATCGAGGTCTGCCGCCCGATGCCATTCGCCGCCCTGCCCCGCCCGACACTGGCCGAGCTTGCCACAACGCTCACCATCGGCGCTGGAGTGGTCGGCAATAATCCGCAAACTTCACCCCCCCGGAGCGCGAAATCCTGATGCATTCATAAAAGTAGCGCGCTGTGTGCTGGATTCCGGAAATAAATTATACAAAACAACGGCTTGAAGAAATTTCGCAACTCATTTTGATCGTAACAAGACTTAGAGTATGCCGTTGGCCCTTTGCAATTCGCGAACATAGGTGATGATATCTTTTTTGCCCTGTTCGTCGATCTCAGGCCGCCTCGGCATATTACCAAATCGCCAATGGTGCCGGCGGACCCCAAGCTGCATGGCGGACAAAAACGCCGCATCACTGTGGTGTCCGGGCTGATATATCTGAAGAATAAGGGATGGCCCGCGCCGGGAGCCAGCGGCGTTGGTGCCATGACAGACGGCACAACTCTGGCTGAACAAGGCTTCGCCGGCCTTTGCAGAGGATGATAGCACCGGCACAGTAACCGAGACCACGTTGGTCCTGCCCGACTGTGCCCGCCAGATCGTCCCGCCCGCAAAAAGGACCACGACAATTATTACACCAATCCAAAATTTCATAAGCACTCGCAAAGCTGAAATTGATTTGAAGCATTGTGGTGCGCCAGATCGACACCTGAACCGATGCCAGATATGGCCAAAGCTACCCTTGCCTTCAGTGACCCTAGGGCCGGCAATATATGTGCCCCGCAGAATGCGCGCGCCAGGCTAGGGCAGGTAGCGGGTCATGAATGTCTTTGAATTGAATCATAGTCTGACAGTCCTGAATTCCAATCCTGGCCTTTGCTGACATAACGGTGTCAGGACGACGATCCTATATAGACCGCACCACAAAGATTTGCAGCGCCAAAAACCGTAGGCCATCAAAATTACCCTGAGGACATATTCCATGTATACACTTTATCACCACCCTTATTCTCAACACTGCCGACGCGTTGTTTCCTTATTTGAAGCGGCGGATATACCCTACCAATTGCACCACGTCGATCTGGGCAAAGGCGGGCATATGGCGCCTCAATACCTCGATATAAACCCAAATCATCAGGTTCCGACCCTGGTTGAGGGTGATCTCAAGATCCACGAATCCAACGCCATCCTGAGGTATTTGTGCCTCCGCCATGGACTGACCGATTGGTACCCCGAAAATATCGCCCAGCGCGCCATGATTGAACAATGGCTGGACTGGAACCAGTCGCGCCTGAGCCCTCATGTGATCGGTGTCGTTTTCAACACGGTGTTTGCCGGCGACAGAGGCGATGCGAGTGCGATTCAACGCGGCCAAAAAGGGCTGGATGACGTATTGCCGGTTCTTGAAACCGGCCTGGCGAAAGACCTCTATCTGGCTGGCCCGGAGCCAACCATCGCCGATCTTTCAGTGGCGTCCAATATATTCCACCTCAGTCTTGCCAAAGCCGATCCGCAAACGCCGAACATCCTGGCATGGTTTGAACGCATCAGCGCCCTTGAAGCCTTCCAGAAATCCTTGCCGCCACCGCCGGCTTAGACTGATATTCGGGCAATCAGGAAATGCCGAGTTTTTTGTGGATGGCGGTACTGGACGTCGTGTACTGAAATACCAGCTTTTCTTCCGGATGCACGATTCCGTGGGCAGCATGGGCCATCAGCGCCGCTTCATGGAAGCCCGATAAAATGAGCTTCAGCTTGCCCGGATAGGTGTTGATATCGCCAATGGCAAAAAGCCCCGGCGTTGAGGTTTCAAATTTGACCGTATCGACCGGGATCTGGTTTTCCTCCAGATTGAGCCCCCATGTTGCAACCGGGCCAAGCTTCATCGTCAGCCCGAAAAACGGCAGCAGGGTATCGCAGGTGATTTCAAATTCGCCATCGGCATTCTTAGCTGAAACGCTTTGAAGCTGGCCGTCATCGCCGTTCAATCCGGTCATCTGCCCGAGTTTAAATACGATGTCGCCGGCATCCACCATCGCCATGAC